>NZ_JBFAVI010000108.1:0-22826 GCF_040679695.1 Micromonospora sp. NPDC052213 | reverse complement strand
GGGACGGGTCCGCACCGTCCCCACCGGCCCACGGCTGTGGGAGTAGGGCCTTTCTCGTGAAACATGGCAAGTACCCGCTGATCATCACGTTCCTGGTGCCGCCGCTGCTGCTCTACGGCATCTTCGTGCTCTCGCCGTACCTGCAGGCCTTCCAGATCTCGACCACCGACTGGCTCGGCTACTCGCCCGAGGCCAACTCCGTCGGCCTGGCCAACTTCGAGAGGCTGCTGGACGACGATCGGGTGTGGAGCGCCCTCAAGAACAACGCGTGGCTGCTCTTGGTGGTGCCGGTGGTGACCATCGTGCTCGGCCTCTTCTTCGCCACGATGCTGAGCATGGGCGGTCGCAAGGGCCGGGCGGGGGTGACCGGCGTACGCGGCACGTCCGTGTACCGGATGGTCTACTTCTTTCCGCAGGTGCTCTCCGTGGTCATCATCGCCCTGCTGTGGAAAGAGGTCTACCACCCCAACAGCGGCCTGCTCAACGGTGCCCTCGGTGCCGTCGGCCTACCCACGCCGGCCTGGCTGGGTGATCCCCGGTTCGCCTTCTGGTGCGCGATGGCGGTGATGATCTGGAGCAACGTCGGCTTCTACGTGGTGCTCTTCGGCGCGGCGATGTCGGCGATTCCGCGCGACATCTACGAGGCGGTGATGCTCGACGGGGCGTCGCGGTGGACCACCCTGCGCAAGATCACCATTCCGCTGCTCTGGGACACCGTGCAGGTCGCCTGGATCTACCTCGCGATCGCGGCCCTGGACGGTTTCATCCTGATCCAGCAGATGACCAACGGCGGCCCCAACTTCTCCTCCGACGTCATCGGCCTGCGGATGTACGAAACCGCGTTCGGTAGCGAGAGCAAGTTCGGTTATGCCTCGGCGATCGGCGTGGTGTTGTTGTTCCTGACCCTCTCGGTGGCGGTGCTGGCGCTGCGGGCCGCCCGGCGTGATCGGATCGAGTACTCGTGACAACCCTCGACAGGACCGCGTCCGACGGCATGGCCGTGGCGGACCGGCCGGCGCCGCAGGACCGGAAGCTCCGCCGCGATCTCGGCGTCGCCAACATCTTCTCGCACTGGTTCCTGCTGCTCTGGGGCGCGGTGACCGCGCTACCGCTGCTCTGGATGTTCCTCAGCTCGTTCAAGAGCGACGGGGAGATCCTCTCCGACCCGTGGGGGCTGCCCGGCGCGCTGCGGTTCGAGAACTGGGCGCGTGCCTGGACCGAGGCGCACATCGGCCAGTACTTCCTGAACAGCGCGATCGTGGTGACCGGATCGCTCACCCTGACCATGCTGATGGGCGCCACCGCGGCGTACGTCTTCGCCCGTTACGAGTTCTGGGGCCGGCAGTTCCTCTACTACCTGTTCGTCGGCGGGATGATGTTTCCCGTCTTCCTGGCTCTCGTGCCGCTGTTCTTCGTGGTGCGCAACGCCGGTCTCTTCGGCACCTGGACCGGGCTGGTGCTGGTGTACGCCGCCTACTCGTTGCCGTTCACCGTCTTCTTTCTCACCGCCTTCTTCCGGACCCTGCCGACCGCGGTCGCGGAGGCGGCGCTCATGGACGGGTGCGGTCACTTCCGGCTCTTCTTCCGGGTGATGCTGCCGATGGCGCGACCGGGTCTGATCAGCATCGCGATCTTCAACTTCCTCAGTCACTGGAACCAGTTCATCCTGCCCCAGGTGCTGATGCAGGGCGACGACTCCAAGTGGGTGCTTGCGCAGGGGCTCGCCGCACTGGCGGTCAGCCAGGGCTACCAGGGTGACTACAGCGGTCTCTTCGCGGGCCTGACCATCGCCACGCTGCCGGTGCTGGTCGTGTACATCCTCTTCCAGCGGCAGATCCAGTCGGGCCTGACCGCCGGCCAGCTCAAGTAGCCGCGTCCGTTACTTTTCGCGGCCCGGTCGATCGCGCAGACAACCTCACCCGCCCGAACCGGCCGGAGGGCACCGGCGCCGTGGCTCGCTCCTGCGTCATATCGCCTGCCGCAGGGCGAGGGGCGGTCTGGATCGCCGAGAGTGTGCCGCGGTCGTACGTTTTCGACTGATCGCTCAATCGCCGTCCGACCCGGCTACCACCACCCGGACGTTGCCGGATGGCCAGAAGCCTGGCGGCGGTGTCGACGTAGTCGGACTGCACCGCGGTGAGTCTTCTCTTGTAGTCGGCGATGGCGGGCGCGGGGGTGGCGCCGACGCGGGCTGCCGGGAACGGTGCCATCTGCGGCGGCGGATCTGGATGGCTTGGGCGGCCTTCGGAAGTCGATGCCCCGGTGGAGATCGTCGGGATCTTCGGGCTGCGGATTTCGCGGCGGCGTTGCGCGAGGTGGGTGACGTGCTCACGCTGGCAGTGCGGGGCGTCGGCGGTGATCACCGTGTCGCGCGGGTCGCTGATCTGGTCGAGCAGCGGCGCATCCAAGTGCCACAAGTCAGATACCGTCACGACTTTCTGGGGCCCCTATAGGGGGATCTGCATCCTTCGTTCGGTGACACACTCTCGCGAAGGGCAGTCACGGGTCGGCCGGCGATTGTCACGAGACTTCACGGTCGCCTCCGGCTGCTCCGATGAGAACAGGCAGGTGCAGCGGCTTGCTGAAGACCTTCAGGTCGCATGGCAGAGCGCTGCCGATCCACGCACGGGAGGTGAACATGAAGAAGGAAGCGCAGCCTATCACCAAGGCTGACCTCGACGCCCTCAAGCAGGCTGTCGGCAAGGTCGCGCCGAAGGCCGCGACCGCCAAGGCGCGGAATTGGGCGTTCACTTACACCCGCTAGTGCCAGGGCGGTGGGCGGCGTCCGACGTCGCCCACCGCCGTTGGTCACTGTGCCCCACCGCACCCATTGAAGGAGGCGACATGAAGATCGGTTTCCTTGGACACAACGGCTTCGCTCTCGGGGCCGAGGATTCACCGGTCCTCGTGGATCCGATCTTGTACCGCCGTTATGGCGAGGAGTATACCTCGAGCCCTGTCGAGATCTATCCGCCAAGACTGATAGACATCGACCGGATGCCACAGCCTGCTGCCGTGATCCTCAGTCACGAGCACTCCGACCACTTCCACCTGCCCTCCCTGAACAAGCTCGACAAGTCCACGCCCATCATCGTCGGGCCCACCATGATCGACACCGTCGTCGAATGCACCGAGTCGCTCGGCCTGACGGTCACCCGGTTGCCGTTCGGCGAGCCGACCAGGTTCGGATCGGTCATTGTCACCCTTTTCCCGCCGGGCCCGGATACGGTGCTCTGGGAGAGCCGCGTATCGCAGGTTTACGTGCTCGATGCGTCCGATCCGGACCGGGGTGGCGTCTTCCTGGGAATCGACGCCAGCACCTCCACCGAATTCATCGAAGCCGTTTCCTCCGGAAGGCTGCCAGCCCCCCGCGTGGTGGCCATGAGTAACAATGCGCAAGTGACCCCGCCCGGCGTGTTCGGGTCACTGGACTGCTACCGGCCCGCTGGGCAGACCGCCGTCCGCTACCGTGGTCAGGGCTTCCCCGGTCTGGACATCCTCGGGGAAATCGTCGTGTCCGCGGTTGAGCAGTCGGAGATCTTCCGCGGGGCACACATCCTGCTGTGCGGTGGCGGGTTCCTGAAGGACTACGAGCAGATGGGCCCGTTCCCATTCTCGGAGCAGCAGGAGATGGCGCGTCTGGCCAAGCAGTTGGTGCGGCACATGGACGTGATGGGCCCCGTTCCGGGCGACGTCGTCGAAGTGCGTGAGCACGGCATCGACAAGGTCGGGGAGCTGTCGTGGCTCGGCGTCGACCATGAACGCTTCACCCAGCTGATCCACCGGCGGGAGAGCTTCCTGGCCAGGCGGGACAGCATCGCCATGCGTTGCATCGAGAATGCTGATGAAGAATCCGAGAACGCGGCGTTGGCTTGCATCGGTCGCGAGCTGACGTATCTGAGCCGCGTCCTGCTGCTCAGCGACTTCGGCCGGCGGATGGCCGTTTCGCCGTCGGCATGCCCGTTTGTCCTCAAGCTCAAGTATCTGACCCGTCCGGACCGTAGTTTCCGCTTCGATCTGGCCGCCGGGGCGTTCGAGGAGGCAGCAGATCTGCCGCTCGACGATTCTGTCGCCGCGTACCCCAATGGGATTTTCATCCACGCTGTTGACTTCGCCGCAGTGCTCCGTGGCGACCTGCAGTACTGGGATGTCGTCGGCATCGCGATGCGTACGTGGTTCGACGGAGACGCGCTGTCCTCGCCGGTGGCGCTGTTCTACGACGCTCTCGGCGAGCAGGTACGCCCGGACCTGTCGTGCCGGGTCTACCAGCAGCAGCTTGAGTACCTTGAGAAGGAGAACGCCTGATGCCCCCCGCATCCCTGACGTTTCTGGGCCACCAGTCGTGGCTGGTGGAGATCGGGGATACCCGTGTCCTCGTCGATCCGGTGCTGACGGACTCGTTCGGCCACTCAGACAGGCTGCGTTTCGAGATCTATCCCGCACGCCAGGTGGCGGTGGAGAAGATGCCGTCGCTGGACGCGGTGCTGGTCACCAACGAGCATCTGGACCACTTCCACCTCAACTCGCTGGACCTGCTGCCGCCGGCTACCCGCATTCTGATGCCGCGGATGATGCCGAAGGTGTGCGTTCGCGTCTTGGAGGAGACGGGCCGCCAGGTCGAGTTGGTCGAGCTCGGTGCGGTACAGAGGATCGGCGCGGTCGACGTGGTATTCGTTCCAGGCGGCCCGGACGCGCCGATGTGGGAAAACCGTGTCGCCAGCGTCTTCGTGCGGCATGCGGAGGAGAAGGTCGGCGGAGTCTTCATCCAGTCCGACACGTCGATCGCGGCTCCCTCGCTGGACGGCGGGTGCGATCCGGATATCGTCGTGGCCACCCACAACGGGCAGGTACCGCCGGCGGGTCATCTCGGCGCGTTCGACAACATGCTGCCGGTCGGCAGTGCCGAGTTCGCTGAGGTTACCGGCCTTCGCCTGCTGCACGGGGTGCTGTCCGACGTCGTGGCGAACTTCCCCTCGGTGCGTTACGTCACCTTCAGCGGTGGCGGTTATGTGCAGGTTCCCGCCAAGCACGGCGAGTTTTTGTGGGGGAACTTCGAGCAGTTGGCCGATATCGCCAGCCGGCTCTCGCTGACTACCCGGGTGCTGGGAATGAGTCCTGGCCAGACGGTGGTGGTCGGTGACGGGACGGATGTGCGTTACTGCCAGGCGGAATGGATCAATCCGGCCGAGCCGTCGCGTCCCGTTGCCCCCAGCGACAAGGAGGCCGTTGCCGAGCCGGACCTGTCCGAGCCGCTGCTGCCCCTGTTCGACGAACAGCTTACGGATGAGGACCGGGCCCTCGTCGAGTCGGAACTTCAGCTCATGGCTCCGCTGCTGATGCAGGCGAAACTGGGGCGGCATCTGATCACCCAGAACACCTACCTCGACAATCCGGTCGGCCCGCACAGGTTCGCTGTTCACCTGCGCGGCTTCGATGCCGCCGGTGAGGAGGACGACGGCTCACGAGTTTTCGTGTTGAACTTCAACAACGGCCGCTTCGAGGAACAGCCGTTGAGCTTCCGTGACTGCCTGTTCTCTGTGCCGTCCGGCATCGACGTAAACGCTGTGGACTTCGTCGCTGTGCTCCGGGGCCGGATCCACATATGGGAACTTGCGGTCAGTCGCATGCGCCAGTGGTACCTGTGCGAGAAGATGGACAGCCCCGTGGGCTTCCTGTACGGCTATTACAGCGAGCAGGTGCAGCCGGAACTGGCCGCCGAGCTCTACCGCAATGTGCGGGCCCTTGCGTGGCGATAGTAGTAGTCGGTCCACCTGCCGCAGGCAAGTCGACGGTCGCTGGCGTCCTGGCCGCCCGCCGGGGCCTGGAAGTCGCCTGCTTCGACGAGGACCCGTTGCACTGGTACGGAAAGTTCGGATACACCGAGCAGGCCGCCGATGACGCGTATGTCACCGGTGGGCTTTCCGCTTGGCATGCCTATACCGCCTGCTTCGAGGTGCGCGCGCTAGCTGACGCGGTCACGGCCACTGACGGGGTCGTCGATACGGGCGGCGGCGTCGCCCTCCAGCGCGGTGGGTCGACCGAGGAACGTATGCTGCGTAGCGCCCTCGACCAGGCGGACCTCGCCATCCTGGTCTGTCCTCATTTCAGGGATCCGGAACAGGCGGCAGACGTTCTGGCGCAACGTCTTCTGTCCCGCGAACCGGGCGGCATGCCGGGTGACTGGCACCAGCCAGACGGTGTCGCGCTGCTCCAAGGTCTGATCCGGGCTTCGCTGGCGCTGGAGGAGAGCGTGGACCTGCTGATTGACACGGCCAACGGCGAAATTCATGAGCGGCGTCGGCTACGGCTCGAAACTGTCGAGGTAACTTGATGTTCAACGCGTCTCTTCTTGCGCCGCTGCGGGTGCCGAAGTTTCGGCGGGTCTGGATCGGTCAGCTCACCAACGTTGTGGGCGATGCCCTGTACACCGTGGCGGTCGCGCTGTTCCTGCTGCCGCGCGAGGATGCCGCGCGCGCGGTGGGTCTGGTACTCGGGATGACGGCCCTGGGGGGCGTCGTCTCGCTGTTGATCGGCGGTGCCTTGGCGGACCGTCACCGCCGCTCGCGAATGATCATTGTTTCCGACCTGATTCGTGCCGGCGCCGTTCTGGGCATCATCCTCGTCGGCAATGACGCGCCGCTGGTGGTGCTCGGCGTGCTGGCCGCAGTGCTCGGTATCGGCAGCGGTTTCTACCGTCCCGCGTACGGGGCGATCCTGCCATCGCTGGTACCAGGGGAGATGTTGGCGAGCGCCAACGGCCTGCGGTCCCTGGTGAACCGCTTGGGTGCCGTCGTCGGCGCCGCGCTCGGCGGGGCCGTGGCGGCGGCGTTGAGCCCGACTTGGGCGCTCGGTATCAACATCGTCACCTTTCTTGTCAGTATCGTCACACTGCTCCGTCTGGATGAGCAGGCTCCCAGTCCGGAAAGCAAAGGGTCGTCGCTTGCCGTCGATATCAAGGACGGTTTTGCCTACGTCATCCGACTACCGTGGATGGCCGGTGTGATGCTGCAGGGCATGGTGCATATGGCGTTCGTGGCGGCACCCGTCGCGGTGATGCTGCCCATTCTGACCGGGCCCGAGGGTTGGTTCGGCTACATCACGGCGGCGCAGGGCGCCGGGGCTTTCCTGGGCGCGATGCTGGCATCGTCGATCCGTACGCGTTCGCCGGGCTGGGTGGCAATCTTCTTTCTGCTGCTTCAGCTTCCGCAGACCGTTCTGCTGGCGGTGGACGGGCATCCGGCGATGATCCTCGTCGCCTCCGCGTTGACCGGTCTCGGACTGTCCACGTTCGCGGTGCTGTGGACCACCGCACTGCAGCGGACTGTCCCGCGTGGGCGGCTCGGGCGGGTGTTCTCCATCGATCAGCTGACCGTCTTGGGTCTGATGCCCGTGGGATACCTCCTTGCCGGCTGGCTTCTGAAGGGGCTGGGTCCCGCCACCCTTGGGTGGGTGACGACGGTCGTCCTGGTGGTCTCGACCGTGATGGTGCTCCCGTTGCCAGGGCTTCGCCGGCTGGGTCTGGAGGAACGGGTGCCCGACCTGGCGGTCGAGCGTGTGGGGCGTTGAGTGAAAGTTGAGCGGTGCCCGGAAGCCGTTCTCTCTTCGGCCTGGGTGGCCCCAGCCCACCCAGATGCCCTCGCTCACCGCGTCCTGACAACATCCTCGGTATCGACGGCGCCCTGTCCGGGCCGGACGAGCTGTGGCCGGAGGTGCAGGAGATGCGGGAGCTGAGGGAACTCTATGAGTGAACGCGCTCACGTCGCGGCGACATGGAGGGCGGTCGACGTCGACCCACCCGCGGCGCCACCCAGGGAGCACCTCGCGCGACATCACGGGCAAACCCGCAGCGACCCGTGGCAGTGGATGGAAGACCTGTTCACCCCCGAGGTCTTTGCTGTCGTCCAGGCCAACAACGCCTACACGACAGCGGTTCTGGAGCCGCTGGGAAGCGCCGCCGCGGACGCTGAGACGCAGATCAGGTCCTGGACACCGCAGGGCACACGCTCGGTGTCCGTCATGAAAGGGCGTTGGTCCTACTACAGCCGTACGGTCGAAGGATCCGCAGCGGTGCTCCGCTGCCGCTGCCTGATCGACCTCGACTCCGGTGAGGCCGTGCCACAGACCGAACAGATCGTGCTCGACGAGGCCGCGCTGTCAGCCGGGCAGTCGCATTTCGCGCTCGGTGTCTACGATGTCTCGCCGGACGACCGGTTCCTCGCGTACGCCGTCGACCTTGTCGGCGACGAGCGGTTCTGCCTGCGTTTCCGAGATGTCGCCGCCGGCTCCGAGCTGCCCGTCCAGGTCGACGGGGTCACGTACGGCGGCGCCTGGGATGCCGCCGGTGAGCACTACTTCCACCTCGTCACAGACGCTACCGGCCGGGCGTTTCAGGTATGGCGTCTCACGCTGGCGACGGGCGAACGGACCCTGGTGTACGAGGAGGCGGACGAGTCGTCGTGGCTGACCGTCGACCTGACACGTAGTGAACGGTACGTCTTCATCGAGTCGGACAGCCACGCCGGCAACCAGATCTTCGCGATCGACGCGCTGGCACCAGAGTCCGAACCGTTCCTCCTGGGGCCAGCACGGCGTGCCGGTGTGCATCTTCAGGCCGACCACCGAGAGGGACAGTTCTGGATCCTGGCCAACTCCGGTGACGAGACCTCCCGGCTGTGGCACTGCCCGGCCACGGCCACGGCAGAGCTGACCGAGGTGGTGTTCGGCGACGCGCGGGAGACGAAGCTGCTGACCGTCGACGCGTTTGCGGGGCACGTGGTCCTGCAGACGTACTCGCCGGGCCACCGGGGGTTACGGGTCATCGGCGCCGACAACATCGTGACCGATCTGGCGCTACCCGACGGAACAACGTGGGTGAGCCTCAACGGCAATCCGGACCACCACTCGCGGCGAGTGAGATTCACCGCCTCCTCGGTCGTCTGCCCGCCGATCACAGCGGCGTACGACCTGCACAGCCGCAGCACCGACATCTTGGACAGGGTCGTGCTTCCCGGTTGGGATCCGGTCAGGTACGAACAACTCGATCTGGTGGCCCACAGTCGTGACGGGACAGCGGTTCCGTTGACCGTGCTGCGGCAACGCCGCAGCGCCGGTGCACCACCGCCACCGGGGGCGGTGCTTGAGGTTTACGGTGCCTACGGTGCCGTCTTACCACTGGACTTCGATCCCGCGCGTCTGCCGTTCCTCGCCAGCGGCGGGATCTATGCCTTCGCTCACGTTCGCGGTGGCGGAGAGGGGCCACCTGGTTGGCACGAGGCTGGTCGTGGCGAGCGCAAGGCGATGAGCGTGAACGACTATTTGGCCTGCGCCGAGGCACTCGTCCGAACCTGTGACCTACCCGCGGGGCGCGTCGTCGCCAGCGCCGCGTCCGCCGGTGCTCTCGTCGCGGCTGCTGCTCTCAACACCTCGCCGGAATCCTTTGCCGGGCTGGTGCTCGACGTTCCGTTCCTCGACCCACTCGGCACCCTGCTCGATCCCGAGGCGGCTCTCACCACTGTCGACTGGGCGGAGTGGGGTAATCCCCTGGCCGACGCGCGCGCCTACGCCGCCGTCAGCGCCTACGCGCCGTACGACAACATCTCTCCCCGCACGTACCCGCCGGTGCTGGTGTTTGCCGCGCTGAACGACAGCAGGGTCGGGGCGCACGAAGCGCTCAAGTACGTGTCCCGCCTGCGCGATCAGGCCCACGGTGGGCCGTTCCTGCTGTCGACAGACCTGTCAGCCGGCCACTGCGGCAGCACCGACCGCGACGCACGTAAGCGAAAGGCCGCACTCGTCTGCGCCTGGGTACTGAAGGCACTCGCCCGGTGCCGTGACGTCCCATCCTGAAAGGACCTGCCCATGCCGAGACAACCTCTTCCACCTCCCGATCGCCTGCTCGCGGGCATGCACGGCGAGATGGACCACCGCGGGTTCCTCGTCACACATGTGGTCTTCCGGGACGAGGCCGGAGCGCCCGTCCTCAAACTCGTGGACACCGAGAAGGCCGTGCGCTGCATGCTGGAGCGGCGGTGTCAGTCATGTGGGCTCGACATCGCCCGTGACGACCTGATCGTCTTCGTCGGATACAGCGCGGATGCGACCTTCAAGGAGCCGCCCCTGCACCTCGACTGCGGTGTCTACTCGCTCGGCGTGTGCCCGGCCCTCATCACCCGTCATCGCCGCGATCAGCTGCTCGTCGTGGTGTGCCGGGACTACGAGTTCCTACCGAGGAGCGAAGGCAAACCGCCCCGATGCCAGCCGCTGCCCGCGACCGACGAACACGGCCGCGAGGTGCCCCCCGTCGAGTACACCGTCGAGGAACTTCACCGGATGCTCACCGAACGAGCGTCGGGCCGGCACGAGTGATCATCCGATCGGCATCACCGAGCTGGTGAGCAGGTCGGCCACCTCCGCCGGCAGCGCCAAGTCGACGCTGTCGAGCTGGGCCCGCATCTGGGTGGCGTCACGCGCGCCGAGAAGCACACCGGCCACCCCCGGGCGGTCACGAGCCCAGGCCAGCGCCACCTCGGTGCAGCTGCGGCCCAGTGCCCCCGCGACGAGGTCGAGTATCTCGATCGCCGCCGGCACCTCGGGAGCAGACAGAAAAGGCGCGATGAACGGGAAGTATCTGGGATCGGTGCCTCTGGTACCGGGCGGCACACCCCGCTGATACTTCCCCGTCAGAACCCCGCTGGCCAGTGGCGACCACGCCAGCACCCCCGCACCGTACTCACGGGCACGGTCCATGACGGCTTCGGCCGCCCGAACCAGCAGCGAGTACTGAAGCTGCACCCCGCTGATCGGCGTGCCGATCCGCTCCGCGACCGCGAATGCCTCGTCGACCTGGCTGGGCGTGTAGTTGCACACTCCCACCGCCCTGGCGCGACCCGAGTCACGTGCGACACGTAGCGCCTCGAGGCTTGCCAGCAGCGGTGTGGCGTCGCTCCAGGCGTGCAGCTGCCATAGGTCGACGTAGTCCGTACCGAGACGCCGCAGCGACGCGTCGAGTTGGGCCAGCAGGGCCTCGGGAGTGGTGTCCACGCCGTTCGCGGTCACGCCAGCCTTGGTGCTGACGACGACGGCGTCACGTGGCACCAACGTGAGCAACCGGCCGAGGATGCGCTCGGCGTTACCGTCCGCATAGACCGCTGCGGTATCCACGAGCGTGCCCCCCGCGTCGAGGAAGCACCACAACTGCTCCCGTGCGGCGTCCTCGTTGGTCTCGTGGCCCCACGTCCAGGTGCCCAGTCCGTAGCCGGAAACGGCCAATTCGCCAAGGGGCCTCAGCTGCATCCTCTGCCACTCAACCCGACACACCGCAGCGGCGGCGCAGGTCAGCGGGGAGCGCATCGATTACCCCGCTGCTCAGCAGATCGGACCGAAACCGCTGTGCGAGTTCGTCATTGACGGCCGTCCGTTGCCGCACCAGTGGAGATGTCACCACGGACTGTCGGGGAAGGCCGAGGTACTGAAGGACACCGTTGACCGAGCCAGCCAGATCGTCATCCAACTCCTCATAACTGAGGGTGTAGGGTGCCGTGTCGCGCTCGGCGAAGAACGGACTCCACCCGTGCTCGATGACCGCCAACGCCTGCAGGATGTCCAGGAGAACGGCAAAGTCGTAAGCTGGGGTCCCCGCCACGGCGTCGCGATATTCGTCGTCGTAGGGGTCGCTTGCCTCGGCCCAGCGCACGAACACCTTGGTCACCGAGGCGAGATAGCTGGACACCGTCTGGAGGACAAGGTCGTCCCGGTAGAGGCGAATGAATCGAACATCCTGTCGGCCTTCGAGGACGGCGAGTGGATCGATGCCGAGATTGTCACGCGACCACTCGACCTGATTCCAGTGCAGCTTGAGGGCGAGCACCCCGTCGCTGTTCGCCTCGGCGCGCACTCTGCGTAGATACGCTGACGGGTTGGTCAGCCGCGGCTCGTTCATCGTGGACTGCGGTGCTCGCAGATTCCAGGCGCCGGCCAGGTGGTGGATACGTGCGCGACCAAACCACTCCCGCGGCGAACCGGCGCCCGGAACACGCCCCAAGGCCTCGCAGAGGTAGGTGCTGCCGACGCGCGGAGTAGCGCAGACAACGTAGGTCAGCGACACGGGCGCCCTACTTGATCGCGATGATGCTCGCGGAGATCCCCATGCCGAAGCCGACCTCGACGATTCGGGTTCGCTGGAGGCTCGCGTGCAGGAGCTCTGCCATCCGTTCCACGGGCGGGGTCTCCCACCGCTCCATCACCTTGTAGTGGTCGTCGACGACGAGTTGACCGGCTTCAAGGCGCGAGAGCAGGCGATGCCAGCCTGAATCGGGCTTCACGGCGGCCAGGTTAGCACCATCGCGCTGTCGCCTGGGGCGCCGAGGCCAGCGTCCCGGACAAGGTCGATGGGTAGTGCCGAACAATTCCGGCCCAGGTTCCACAGATCGGGTGGTCGGCTAACGGACGCCTCGCAGCTGGGTGTAGGCGCAGGGTCTTTGCGTGGTTACGTAGCTGCTGGTCACGGTGGTTGTGAGGTCGTGGGCGGCGGTTGGCATGTCGGGTGGCTTTCGGCGATGTTGGTCTCTCAGCGCGTCGGGACGAGCAGGGCGTGCAGGGCCTGCGGGTCCGTCACCTCGGGCAGGTCGCGGGCGGCGAGCCATGCCGCCGCGGCCGCGCCGTCGCCGGCCGAGCACAGCACCGCGTCCGGCCACCGCCGGGCGACCTCGGCCCGGACCGCGGCGGCCAGCGGGGTGTCGCCGGTCAGCAGCCCGCCGCCGAGCACGATCGGCGAGGCGTCGCCGGCCGGGCGGATCCGGGCGGTGCTCTCCGCCAGGTGGGCGGCGGCCTCGTCGATCAGCCCGCGGGCGACCGGCTCGCCGTCGACGGCGGCGGCGACCACCAGGGGCGCGAGCCGGGCCAGCTCCACCGGGGGCCGTCGGGTCACCGCCTGGACCAGCGCGTCGCCGGTGACCCGGGGTCGGGGCGCCACCTCGGCGGAGCCGAGCAGTTCGGTGAGCACCGCCGTCGCCAGCCGCCCCGGGGCCTGGCCCCGGTCCAGGTCGGACAGCAGTCGGCGGACCGCCTCCCGGCCCAGCCAGAAGCCGGAACCGGCGTCGCCGAGCAGCCAGCCGTGACCGTCGGCGACCCGGTCCAGCCGCAGTTCGTGGACCTGTGCGGCGATCGCGCCGGTGCCAGCGATGACCACGGTGCCCTCGGGGCTCGCGGTGCCCGAGGCGTACGCGACCAGGGCGTCGCCGTGCACGTCGTACGGGCAGCGCAGGCCGGCGTCGCGCCAGGCCCGGTCGAAGGCGTCCCGGCCGGCGGGGTCGGCGAGCAGCCGGCCGGCCCCGGCCAGGCCGATGGTGCCGGCCCGGACCCGGGTGGGGTCGACATCGGCGAGCGCCTCCCGCAGGGCGGCCAGGAGTTCGCCGGCGGCCCGCTCGGCGCCGTGGCTGGTGGGGTTGCCGCCGCCGGCCCGGCCGGTGCCGAGCCGGCGCCCGTCCAGGCTCAGGGCGGCCGCCCGGGTGGACGTACCTCCGACGTCGAGACCGACCACGACGGTGTCGGACATCGGCACCCACCTCCTTGATCAACGCCGCGTTCATGCTGGTCGGCCTGGCGGCGGAGGGCAAGAGCCGGGGCCTGTGGCGGGCTGTGCGCCAGGTAACAGTTTGAAAACTTCGCCCACGGCCTTGACATAGAGGGGCCTTCAGTAAGAACTTTTACCACTAACGGTAAACAATCTTTTCGGAAAGGCGTCCCATGGTTGATCACGAGGTGGACATCTCCGCGGGGACCGCGGTGGTCGACGCCGACGCGGTCGACCGGCGGGCCGCGCTCGGGGTCCCCTCCGACGGTGTGCTGGCGCGGGTCCGGGCCGGCGCGGGCGAGCTGACCGGGGCGCTGCGCCGGGTCGCCGAGCACGTGCTCAGCGACCCGGAGGCGGCCGCCCGGGCGACCATCGTCGAGCTGGCCGAGCGCAGCGGCACCTCCCCGGCCACGATCACCCGGTTCTGCCGGGCGATGGGCTTCGACGGCTACGCCGACCTGCGGCTGGGCATCGCCGCCGAGACCGGGCGGGCCCGCTCGGCGGGCTGGACCGTCGACATCGGACGCGAGATCCAGCCGAGTGACCCGCTCTCCCGGGTGCTCGACCAGATCATGGCCGCCGACACCCGCGCCATGCACGACACCGCCGCGCTGCTCGACCTCGCCGAGGTCGAACGCGCCGCCGTCGCCATCGCCGGGGCGTCCCGGGTGAACATCTTCGGCGCCAGCGGAAGCGCCCTCGTCGGCGAGGAGATGCAGTTCAGCCTGCACCGCATCGGCGTGGCGGCCTGGGCCTGGAACGACGTGCACGAGGGCCTCGCCAGCGCGGCCCTGCTGCGCCAGGGCGACGTGGCGCTTGGCATCTCGCACACCGGCCAGACCCGGGAGACGATCGAGATGCTCGCCGAGGCCGGCAGCCGGGGCGCGACCACCGTGGCGCTGACCGGCTTCCCGCGCTCGCCGCTGGCCGAGCTGGCCGACATCGTGCTGCTCACCGCCAGCCAGGCCACCACCTTCCGCCCCGACGCGCTCTCGGCCCGGCACCCGCAGCTGGTCGTGCTCGACCTGCTCTACATCGCCGTCGCCCAGCGCACCCACGACCGCGCCCACGCGGCCTTCCGGCGCACCGCCCAGGCCGTCGACGGGCACAAGGCCGCCAAGGGGGCCACCGCATGATCAGCGCCCAGGGGTACGCCGAGGCGGTCCGTCCGGTGCTCGACCGGCTGGTCGACACCAGCGCCGACGGGATCGGCGCCGCCGCCGACCTGATCACCACCAGCCTGCGCGCCGGCGGGGTGCTCCAGGCGTTCGGCGCCGGCCACTCCGAGGCGTTCGCCGGGGAACTGGTCGCCCGGGCGGGTGGACTCGTGCCCACCAACCGGCTCGCCATCCACGACCTCGTGCTGCACGGCGACGCCCCGCGCGACGTGCTCGCCGATCCGAAGCTGGAGCGTGACCCCGCCATCGCCCACCAGCTCTACGCACTGGCGGCCCCGCAGCCGCAGGACGTGTTCGTGGTGGCGTCCCAGTCCGGCATCAACGGCTCGGTGGTCGAGCTGGCGGCGCTGGTCACCGACCGCGGCCACCCGCTGATCGCGGTCACCTCGGTCGAGCACACCGCCCGGGTCGCCCCACGGCACCCGTCGGGCCGGCGGCTCGCCGATCTCGCCGACGTCGTGCTGGACAACGGCGCGCCGTACGGCGACGCACTGCTGCCGCTCGAGGGCGGCGGCGCGGTCTGTGCGGTCTCCTCGGTCACCGCGGCGCTGCTGGCGCAGCTGCTGACCGCCGAGGTCGTACGACGGTTCCACCAGGCCGGTGAGGTACCCCCTATCTACCTCTCCGCCAACGTCCCCGGCGGGGACGAGCACAACCACGCCCTCGAGTCGCGGTACGCCGGGCGTCTCCGGCGGACCGCCTGACCCGAACACCACCAAGGAGAGACGACGATGTCGATTACCCCCGACAACCCGGCCGACCTGAGCCGCCGGACCGTGCTGCGCCGGGCCGCCGCGGTGGGCCTGCTCGCCACCCCGGCGGCCGGCCTGCTGAGCGCCTGCGCGACCAGTGGTGGCGACGAGAAGAACGAGCAGGTCGCCGGCGGCACCAAGAGCGCCACCAACCCGCTCGGCGTCCCCGAGGACGCCCCGATCGAGGTGGTCATCTTCAACGGCGGCTACGGCGAGAAGTACGCCACCGACGTGCACCAGCCGCTCTACAAGAAGGCGTTCCCGAAGGCCGAGGTCAAGCACCAGTCGACCCAGGCCGTGTCCACGGTGCTCCAGCCGCGGTTCGCCTCGGGCAACCCGCCGGAGTTCGTGAACAACTCCGGCGAGAAGCTGATGGACTTCGGCGCCCTGGTCGCCGACGGCCAGCTCCAGGACCTCACCGAGCTGTGGGACGCCCCGTCGGTCGACGACCCCAACAAGAAGGTCCGCGACACCGTGGTGCCGGGCACCGTCGAGGCCGGGTCGTTCAACGGCAAGCCGTACGTCCTGTACTACGTCTCCACCGTCTTCGGCATCTGGTACTCCGGCAAGCTGTTCAAGGACAACGGCTGGGCGCCGGCGAAGAACTGGGGCGAGTTCACCGCGCTGCTCGACCAGATCAAGGCCAAGGGCATCACGCCGTACGGCTACGCCGGCGCGAACGCGGCCTACTACCAGTGGAACGTGATCCTCACCCACGCGGCGAAGATCGGCGGCACGGACGTGCTGAAGAACATCGACAACCTGGAGGACGGCGCCTGGCAGCAGGACGCGGTCAAGCAGGCCGCCGAGGCGTGGGCCGAGATCGGCGCCAAGTACGTCGACAAGAGCTTCGAGGGGCTCAAGCACACCGACGTGCAGCTGCGGCAGAACCAGTACAAGCTGGCGCTCTACCCCAGCGGCGACTGGCTGGAGGGCGAGCAGAAGAAGGACACCCCGAACGGCTTCGAGTACCAGCTGATGCCGGTGCCGAGCCTGTCCGCCTCGGACAAGCTGCCGGCGACGGCGCTGCGGGCGACCGCGGGTGAGGGCTACTTCGTCTCGGCCAAGAGCAAGAACCCCAAGGGCGGCCTGGAGTACATGCGCCAGATGCTCTCGGTGGCCGGCGCGAAGGGCTTCACCGAGGTGGTCAAGGCCCCGACGGTGGTGACCGCCGGCTCGGAGGGCTACGCCTTCCCGCCGGGTGTGGCCAGCTCGCAGGCCGCGCTCAAGGCCGCCGGCCAGGACGTGTTCAACCTGTACTTCGACGGCTGGTACAAGGAGCTCGACACGGAGGCGCGCACGGCCACCAACGAGCTGATGTTCGGCCGGATCAAGGCGGACGCCTTCGTGGAGCGGATCCAGAAGCGCGCCGACGCGATCAAGAAGGACAGCTCCGTCACCAAGTTCAAGCGCTGATCGAACGGAGCGTAGGGGTCATGCGGCACGGCAAGTATCCGTTCGTGATCGGGTTCCTCTTCGTCCCGGTCGCGCTGTACGTGGTCTTCGTCATCGCGCCGTACGCGCAGGCGTTCCAGATCTCGATGACCAACTGGCGGGGGCTGTCCGCCCCGCAGTGGGTGGGCTTCGACAACTTCCGGAGGTTGTTCGACGACGACAACTTCTGGAAGGCGGTCCAGCACCACGGCGTACTGCTGCTTGCCCTGCCGCTGATCACCATCGCCATCGCGCTGTTCTTCTCGTTCCTGCTCAACGTGGGCGGCAAGAGCAGCGGCGGGCAGCGCCAGGGGGTCTGGGGGTCGAAGTTCTACCGGGTGGTGTTCTTCTTCCCCCAGGTCCTGGCGGTGGCCATCATCGCGGTGCTGTTCCAGACGGTCTACCGGCCCAACGAGTCCGGCCTGATCAACGGCGTGCTGATGAAGCTCGGCTTCGACCCGGTGCTCTTCCTGGTCCGGCCGAACCTGGCCCTCTGGTCGATCCTCGCGGTGCTGGTCTGGCAGGCGGTCGGCTTTTACGTGGTGCTCTTCTCGGCGGGCATGGCCTCCATCCCCGGCGAGATCTACGAGGCCGCCGAGATCGACGGGGCGAGCCGGGTGACGCTCTTCTTCCGGGTCACCCTGCCGCTGCTCTGGGACACCCTCCAGGTGGCCTGGGTCTACCTGGGCATCGCCGCGTTCGACGCGTTCGCCATCGTCTCCGTGCTCTCGGTGGACGGCGGCGGCCCGGACGGCGCGACCACCGTGCTGGCCATGGAGATCTACCGCAACGCCTTCGTCTACTCGAAGTACGGCTACGCCTCGGCCATGGGCGTGGCGCTGTTCTTCCTCACCATCACGTTCGCGGCGTTGACGCTGCGGCTGACCAAGCGGGAAAGCGTGGAGTACTGATGAACCCGCAGACGACGCTGCCGCCGACGCCGGCGGCGCTACCGCCGAAGACCGTCAAGCCGGGCACCGCGGGTGGGCGCGGGCGCGGGGGCCGAGGTTCGCAGGCCCGGCTGTTCGCCGGCCTCGGGCACGTGGCGCTCGCGGTCTGGGCGGTGATCGTGATCGTGCCGATCCTCTGGACCTTCCTCGCCTCGTTCAAGAACACCACGGAGATCTTCAGCAGCCCGTGGACGCTCCCGGCGGAGCTGCGGTTCGAGAACTACGCCCGGGCGTGGAACAAGGCGAACGTCGGCCGCTACTTCCTCAACAGCGTGATCGTCGTGACGTGCAGCACCTTCGGCACCATGCTGTTCGGTTCGATGGCCGCGTACGTGCTGGCGCGCTACAAGTTCTGGGGCAACCGGGCGATCTACTACCTGTTCGTCTCGGGGCTGGCCTTCCCGGTCTTCCTGGCCCTGGTGCCGCTCTTCTTCGTGGTGAAGAACCTGGGGCTGCTGGACACCCACACCGGGCTGGTGCTGGTCTACATCGCCTACTCGCTGCCGTTCACGGTCTTCTTCCTGGCCGCGTTCTTCAAGACGCTGCCGGCGTCGGTCGCCGAGGCGGGGATGATCGACGGCTGCTCACACACCCGGCTGTTCTTCCAGGTGATGCTGCCGATGGCCAAGCCGGGCCTGATCAGCGTGGGGATCTTCAACATCATCGGCCAGTGGGCGCAGTACCAGTTGCCGCTCGTGCTGCTCTCCAACGCCAAGGACAAGTGGGTGCTCACCCAGGGCATCGCGGACATCTCGGTCAACGCCGGCTACGAGGCCGACTGGTCCGGCCTCTTCGCCGCCCTGACCATCGCCATCCTCCCCATGATCGTCGTCTACGCGATCTTCCAGCGGCAGATCCAGTCCGGCCTCACCTCCGGCGCCGTGAAGTGACCTGACCCGGACGGTCGACGCGGCGCCCGCCGACGTCGACCGCCCGGCCCGACGGCGCCGACGTCAGGGATGCCAGGAGCGCCAGAGGGCGGCGTACGGGCCGTCGGCGCGGATCAGCTCGTCGTGGCTGCCGAGCTCGGTGATCCGGCCGCCCTCCAGCACCGCCACCCGGTCGGCGTCGTGCGCGGTGTTGAGCCGGTGCGCGATGGCGATCACGGTCCGCCCGGTGAGCAGGGCGGCCAGGGCCTGCTCGGTACGCCGTGCCGTGGTCGGGTCGAGGGCGGCGGTGGCCTCGTCGAGGATCAGCGTGTGCGGGTCGGCGAGCACCAGCCGGGCCAGCGCGAGCTGCTGGGCCTCGGCCGCGCCGAGCGGGTGCGCGCCGTCGCCGAGGCGGGTGTCGAGGCCGTCGGGCAGCCGGGTGTACCAGTCGGCGCCGACGGTGGCCAGCACCGCGCGCATCCGCTCGTCGGTGGCGTCCGGGGCGGCGAAGGCGAGATTGTCGCGCAGCGTACCGATGAAGACGTGGTGCTCCTGGGTGACCAGTGCGACGCGGCGCCGCCGCTCGGCAGGGTCCAGGTCGGTGACAGGGCAGCCGCCGATGCTGACCTGCCCTTCCCGGGGCCGGTCGATGCCGGCGAGCAGCCGGGCCAGGGTGGACTTCCCGGCCCCCGACGGCCCGACGACCGCCAGCCGCTCGCCGGGGCGCACCGCCAGGTCGATGCCGCGCAGCACGTCCGGCCCCTCCGCGTACCCGAACCGGGCGCCGCGCACGACCAGCCGTTCGCCGTCCGGCGGGGCGGTCCGGCCGGGCGGCTCCGGTGGCACCTCGCCGACGCCGAGCACCCGGGCGAACGAGGCGAAGCCGCGCTGCGCCTGCTCCGTCCACTGCAGGATCCGGTCCAGCGGGTCGATCGCCTGTTGCAGGTAGAGCGCCGCGGCGACCACCGCGCCGAGCGACACGTCGCCCCGGGCGAGCAGGAAGCCACCGGCCAGCAGCACCGCCGCGACGGGCAGCGGGTAGCTGGCCTCGATCACGGGGAAGAAGACGGAGCGCAGCGCGAGGGTGGCCCGCCGCGCCGACCACACCCGGGCGATGCGCGCGTCGCCGTGCCCGACCCGCTCGTCGGCGAGGCGGAACGCCTCGACCGTACGGGCGCCCTCGGCGGTGCTGGTCAGCGTCTCGGTCAGCTCGGCGGCGGCCGCCCCCTCGGCCAGGTAGGCGGGGCTGGCCCGCCGCAGGTACCAGCGGGTCACCCCCACGATCGTCGGCAGCCCGGCCAGCGCGGCCACCCCCAGCACCGGGTGCAGCAGAAACACCGCCCCGAACAGCAGCGTCAGCTGCACCGAGGCGATGACGATGGTGGGCACCACGTCCCGGACCGTGATGCCGACGGTGGCCACGTCGACGGAGCTGCGGGTGGCCAGCTCCCCGGACCCGGCCCGTTCGACGACGGCGACGGGGAGGTTCAGCGTCCGGTCGACGAACTCCTCGCGCAGCCGGGCCACGGCCCGCTCGCCGAAGCGGTGACCGGCGTACTGCGCGAAGCGCGACAGCAGCGTCTGCACCAGCACGCAGGCCACGATCGCCAGGGCGAGCCGGTCGACGGTGCCGACGCCCGTCCCGGCCGAGACCCGGTCGACGACGGCGCCGAGCAGCCACGGCGGGGCGAGCCCCGCGACCGTGGCCGCGACGTGCAGCGCCAGCACGGCTGCGACGGCGCGCCGGTCCCGGCTGATCAGCTCCCGCGTCGCCCGGCGTACGGCGGCCCGGTCGGCGACCGGCAGCGCGTTCACCGTGGCACCCGCTCGGCGTCGGCGTCGTCGCGCGCCACCAGCCGCCGGTAGCCCGGGTCCGCGTCCAGCAGGTCGGCGTGCCCGCCGGCGCCGACGACCCGCCCCGCGTCCAGGTGTGCGACCCGGTCGGCCCGTGCGAGCAGCAGCGGCGAGGTGGTGAAAACGACGGTGGTACGGCCGGCCCTGGCCGCCCGCAGCCGCGCGGCGATGCGGGCCTCGGTGTGCGCGTCCACCGCCGAGGTCGGCTCGACGAGGATCAGCACCTCCGGGTCGGCGAGCAGGGCCCGGGCCAGCCGCACCCGTTGCCGCTGCCCGCCGGAGAGGGAACGGGCCCGGGTGTCCAGCGGGGTGTCGAGCCCGTGCGGCAGCGCGTCGACCACGTCCTCGGCCGACGCGGCGTGCAGGGCGGCGCCGATCCGCTCGTCGTCGGCGTCCGGGCGGGCCCCGCGCAGCGTCTCCCGCAGCGTCCCGGCGAACAGGTGCGCGTCGTGGTCGGCGAGCAGGATGCGGGCCCGCACCTCGTCGAGTCCGACGCCGGTCAGCGGTGCCCCGCCCCAGGTCACGTCGCCGACGATGTACCGGCCCAGCCGGTCGGCCAGCGCGACGGCGTCGGCAGGGTCGGTGGCGGCGACCGCGGTGAACCGGCCGGCGGGCACGGCCAACCCGCTCGCCGGGTCGTGCAGGTCGGCGGGGCCGTCCGGGGCGGCGACCCGCACCGGCCGCCGGGCGTCGGGAACCGGTGCCGCGCCCGGGGAGGACGGCAGGGGGCGCGGGCCGCCGACACCGTCCGGCGTCACGGCGAGCAGGGCGATGATCCGACGGGCGGCGACCCGGCCCCGGATCAGCTGGTGGCTGCCCTCGAGCAGGAACCAGACCGGCACGATGAGCGTGGCGACGTAGCCGTAGACGGCGACCAGTTCCCCGACGCTGATCTCGCCGGTCACCGCCATCCGGGCCGCCAGCCACACCACCGCGGCGAGGAACAGCCCGGGGACGGCGACCGTGGCCGCGTCGATCCAGCTGTTCACCGCCCCCACCCGGTAGCCCTCGGCGAGCAGGTCCCGGGACCGGGCGGCGTACCGGCGGGCGAACAGGCCCCGGCCGCCCACTCCGGCGAGCACCCGCAGCCCGGCCACGATGTCGCCGGAGCGGGCGGTCAGCTCGCCCTGCTGCTGCCGGTAGGCCGACTCCACCCGCTCCAGGCGGCGCAGCAGGGGCGCGACGACCAGGCCGACCGCCGGCACGCCCACCAGCACGCAGACCGCGAGCAGGGGCGAGATCGACCAGAGCACGACGGCGACGACCGCGTACGCGACCACCGCGCCGACACCGGGTCCCGTGATCGTCAGCACCTGCGCGGCCCGGTCGACGTCGGCGCCGCCGACCGTGGCCACCTCGCCCGCCGCGCTGCGGCGGGGCAGCACCGCGCCGACCCGGGACAGGTGGCGCAGCACCACGGCGGACGACCGGGCCTTCGCGTCCTCCCGGATGAAGGTCATCGTGCGGTGCCGCATGATGCCCAGGTAGGCCAGCGCTGCGCCGGCGACGACGATCGCCGCCACCCACACGGCCAGGGCCCGGGTGTCGCCGGGACGCAGTCCGTCGTCCACGGCCCGGGAGATCAGGTAGGGCCGGACCGACAGCCCGGTCATCCAGGCCGTGCCGAGCAGGCCGCCACGCAGCACCCGCCACGGCTGGCAGCGGGCCAGCCACCACAGGTACCGCAGCGGCCCCCTCGTGTCCGGAACTCCGGGGTCGGGATGGGGGATCCGTGGTGGCACCCGCCCACGCTACCGATCCGTCCACCGTGCCACCGAACGGTTTCCCGCCGCCTGGCCGGAAAGCGGCCGTCCCGCCCGGCCCGGCCGTGCCCGGTGCCGGGCGGCGGCTCGTGGCCGGGGTGTCACACGGGCGAGGCAGAATCACGTCCGTGCTGGTGGCGGTGGTCTCGGACGAGCGGGGCGGGGGAGCGGTGCAGCCCCTCGACGCCGCCGGCCACCCCGCCGGCCCGGTGCAGCCGGTCGCCGACCTGGCCGGCGCGGTCGCGGTCCGCGAGGCCGCCGACCGGCCGCGCTGGGTGTGGGCGTCCGGTGCCACGGTCTACCCTGCGCTGCTGCGCGCCGGGGTGCGGGTGGAGCGCTGCCACGACGTGGAGCTGACCGAGGCCCTGTTGCTCGGCCACGCCGGCCGCTGGGGCGAGCCCCGCGCGCTCGCCGCGGCCTGGGCGCGGCTCACCGGCGCGCCGGTGCCGGCCGATC
>NZ_JBFAVI010000107.1:0-22889 GCF_040679695.1 Micromonospora sp. NPDC052213 | reverse complement strand
CAGGTGGTGGTGGTGTCGGGGCGGACGCCGTCGGCGTTGGTGGAGGTGGGTCGTCGGGTCGGTGGGGTGCTGGCTGATGGCCGGGTGGGGTTGGCGGATGTGGCGTACACGTTGCAGGTGGGTCGCCGGCATTTCGAGCGTCGGCGGGCGGTGGTCTGCCGCGACGCCACCCAGGCCGCGGCCGCGCTGACCGCGCCCCCGACCGGCACCGTCGACTTCCGGCCCGGCCGCAAGGTCGCCTTCCTCTTCCCCGGCGGTGGCAGCCAGTACGTCGGCATGGGGCGCCAGCTCTACGCCACCGAGCCGGTCTTCGCCGAGCACCTGGACCGCTGCGCCGACCTGGCCCTCGCCCGGCTCGGTTTCGACCTGCGCGACGTGGTCCGCGCCCCCGACGGCGACCGCGCCGTCCAGGCGTTCCTCGGCACGTCCGCCGGGGTCACCACCGCCCTGTTCGCGGTGGAGTACGCCCTGGCCATGCTCTGGCAGTCGTGGGGCGTACGCCCGGACGCGATGCTCGGGCACAGCAGCGGCGAGTACGTGGCCGCCTGCCTGGCCGGCGTGTTCGACCTCGCCGACGCCATCGACACCGTGGCCCTGCGCGGCCAGCTCATCGACCGGCTGCCCGGCGGGGCCATGCTCGCCGTCTCGCTGCCCGAGGAGGAACTGGCCGCCCGGCTGGGGCCGGAACTCTCCATCGCCGCGGTGAACGCCCCCGGCCAGTGCACCGTCTCCGGCCTGGTGGAGCCGGTGCAGGAGCTGGCCGACCGGCTCGCCGCCGACGGGGTGGACTTCCGCCGGCTGCACGTGCAGACCCTCGGCCACTCGGTGGCCATGGAGCCGGTGCTCGACGAGTTCCGCGCCCACGTCGCCGGCCTCACCCTGCGCGAGCCGTCGCTGTCGTACGTCTCCAACGTCACCGGCACCTGGATCACCCCGGCCGAGGCCACCGACCCCGGCTACTGGGTGCGGCACCTGCGCGGCACCGTCCGCTTCGCCGACGGGGTGCGGGCCCTGCTCGCCGGCTCCGCCGACCGGGCGCTGGTCGAGGTCGGCCCCGGCACGGTGCTCGGCGCGCTGGTGGGGGCGAACGGCGACGGCGCGGCCCCGCCGGTCCTGCCGTCCGTCCGCCACCCCCGCGACTCGCAGCCCGACCAGGCGTTCCTGCTGGCGACCCTGGCCCGGCTCTGGGAGTCCGGCGTGGACGTCGACTGGGAGGCCTTCGCGGCCGGCCAGTCCTGCCGCCGGGTGTCCCTGCCGACCTACCCGTTCGAGCGCCGCCGCTACTGGATCGACGTGCCGGAGGACGGCCCCGTGCCGGTGCAGGACGACTCGGTCGCCCTGCGTCGGGCGCCGGAGCCGGTGGACGCCGGCCCGACCAGCCTCGACGTGGACCTCGGCAGCACCCTGCACCAGCGCCCCCACCTGACCACCGAGTACGTCGCGCCCCGCGACGACCTGGAGGAGTCCATCGCCGCCGCCTGGCGCGAGCTGCTCGGCTTTGAGATCGTCGGCGTGCACGACAACTTCTTCGCCCTCGGCGGCAGCTCCCTGCTGACCACCCGCCTGGTCACCCGGCTGCGGGAACGTTTCGCGGTGGACCTGCCGCTGGAGGAGCTGTTCAAGGCGCACACCATCGCCGCCCAGGCCACCATCATCCGCGCCCTCCAGGACGCGGAGCCCGCACCCGGGTCGGACGGCGGCGACCCGGACGGGAGGCGGTCCCCCGGGGCGGACGGGACCCCGTCCTCCGCAGGCGACAGCGCCGGGCCGGACGGGGCCGCGCGATGAGCGTCGACGAGCAGCGCGGGGCGCGCCCCGCCCAGGCGTTGTCCCCGGCCAAGCAGGCGCTGCTGTCGGCCTGGTCCAAGGGGCGGCGCGGCAACCGCGACGAGATCCCCCGCCGGGGCGACGACGGCCCCGCCCCGCTCTCCTTCTCCCAGCAGCGCCTCTGGTTCCTCGAACGGATGGTGCCGGACAGCCCGGCGTACAACACGCCGATGGCGGTCGAGCTGCGCGGGCCGCTGGACGTGGCGGCGCTGCGGGACAGCGTGCAGCGCATCGTCGACCGGCACGAGGCGCTGCGCACCACCATCCGGGAGGCCGACGGCGAGCCGGTGCAGGTGGTCTCGCCGCCCGCGGCCGTCGACCTGCCGGTGACCGACCTGACCGGGCTGAGCGAGGCCGAGCGCGACGAGCGCGTACGCCAGGCCCTCCAGGAGGAGGCCCGGCGGACCTTCGTGCTGGCGGTCGGGCCGCTGGTCCGGTTCGGGCTGTTCCGGCTCGCCCCGGACCGGCACGTCTTCCTGGTCAACTGGAGCCACCTGATCGCCGACGGCTGGTCGGGTCGGGTGTTCTCCCGGGAGCTGGCCGAGTGCTACTCCGCGCTGGTCACCGGCGGCACGCCCCGCCTGCCCGAGCTGAAGCTCCAGTACGCCGACTACGCGGTCTGGCAGCGGGCCCAGATGTCCGGGCCGACGCTGGCCCGGCAGGTGCGCTACTGGCGGGACCGCCTCGCCGGGATCCCGGCGCTGCTGGAACTGCCCACCGACCGGCCCCGACCCACCGTGCAGAGCTTCCGCGGCGACACCCTCCGGTTCACCGTCGACGAGCGGCTCACCGGGCGGCTGCGCGCCCTCTGCGCCGGCACCGACAGCACGCTGTTCATGGTGCTGCTCGCCGCCTTCACGGTGGTGCTCTCCCGCTGGTCCGGGCAGCCCGACGTGGTCGTCGGCACGCCGGTGGCCAACCGCAACCGCCCCGAGCTGGAGGACCTGTTCGGCTTCTTCGCCAACACCCTGGCGCTGCGCACCACGGTGACCGGCGACCCGACCTTCCGGGAGTTGCTGACCCGGGTCGGCGCCGACGTGTCGGCCGACTTCGTCCACCAGGACCTGCCGTTCGAGAAGCTGGTCGACGAGCTGCAACCCGAGCGCAGCACCAGCCACAACCCGGTGTTCCAGGTGATGCTCGCGCTGAACAACACCCCGCCGCCGCGCGTCGACCTGACCGCCGACACCCAGCTCGTCGGGCTGGTCGAGGGGGACACCGGGTCGGCGAAGTTCGACCTGTGGCTGTCCCTGGCGGACGCCGGGGACACGCTGCCCGGCGGGCTGGAGTACGCCACCGACCTGTTCGACCGGGACACCGTCGAGCGGATCCTGGCCAGCCTGCTGCGCCTGCTCGACCAGGTCTGCGCCGACCCCGACGCCCCGCTGTCCCGGCTCGAGCTGACCGACGACGAGGAACGCGACCGCGTCCTGCGGGCGTGGAACGACACCGCCGCCCCGGAACCCGCGCCGCGCGTCCTGCACGAGCTGATCGCCGAGCAGGTCCGGCGCACCCCCGGGCACGTCGCCGTCCGGCTCGACGACCGGTCGCTGACCTACGCCGAGTTGGACCGCCGCAGCAACCGGCTGGCCCACCGGCTGCGGCGGCACGGGGTGGGACCGGACAGCCGGGTCGCCGTCTGCCTCGACCGCTCGCCGGAACTCCTGGTGGCGCTGCTGGGCGTGCTCAAGGCCGGCGGCTGCTACGTGCCGCTGGACCCGGAACACCCGCCCGCGCGGCTGGCGTACCTGCTCGCCGACTGCGGCGCGGAGATCGTGCTGACCGGCGACGGCGGGCGGGACGTGCTGCCCGCCGACGCGCCGCCGGCGATCGACCTGCACCGCGACGACTGCGCCGAGGAGCCCGAGCAGGCCCCGCCCAGCGGGGTCACCGAGGACGACCTGACGTACGTCATCTACACCTCCGGCTCCACCGGGATGCCGAAGGGCGTGATGAACAGCCACCGCGCCGTGGTGAACCGGCTGCGCTGGATGCAGCGCCGCTTCGAGCTGACCGCCGGCGAGGCGGTGCTGCAGAAGACCCCCGCCAGCTTCGACGTCTCGGTGTGGGAGTTCTTCTGGCCGCTGCTGGTCGGCGCGACCGTCACCATGGCCCGCCCCGACGGGCACCGCGACCCCGGCTACCTGGTCGACCTGATCAACGAGCAGCGGATCACCACCGTCCACTTCGTACCGTCGATGCTCCGGCTCTTCCTCGACGAGCCGCGCTCGGCCACCTGCACCGGGCTGCGCCGGGTGGTGTGCAGCGGCGAGGCGCTGCCCCGCGACCTGGTCCGCCGCCTCCAGGAGCGGCTGCCCGCCCGGCTCGACAACCTGTACGGCCCGACCGAGGCCGCCGTGGACGTCACCGCCTACCGGTGCCCGCCGGGGGAGGACGCCACCGACGTGTCGATCGGCGCCCCCGTCGACAACACCAGCGTCTACGTGCTGGACCCGGCCGGCCGGCCGGTGCCGGTCGGCGTGCCCGGCGAGCTGTGCATCGGCGGCATCCAGGTGGCCCGCGGTTACCAGGGCCGGCCCGCGCTGACCGCCGAGCGGTTCGTCCCCGACCCGTTCACCGACCGCCCCGGCGCCCGGATGTACCGCACCGGCGACATCGTCCGGTGGCGGCCCGGGGGCACCCTGTCCTACCTCGGGCGGGAGGACCTCCAGGTCAAGCTCGGGGGGATTCGCTTCGAGCTGGGCGAGATCGAGGCGGCCCTGCGGGAGCACCCCACCGTCCGGGACGCCGTGGTCACCGTGCGCCGCGACGCCGCCGGCGGGGAGGCCGGCGAGGGCCAGCTCGTGGCGTACGTGGTGCCCCGCTCCGGGGAGCAGCCGGAGCCGGCCGCGCCGGTGACCCCGGACGAGCCCCCGGCGACCGGCGACGTCGACGGCGCCGTGCACCAGTGGGCGCGGGTCTTCGACGAGGCGTACACCGAGCCGGAGTCCGCCGACGCGGCGGACAGCAACTTCTCCAGCTGGAACAGCAGCTACACCGGTGCCCCGATCCCGCCCGACGAGATGCGGCGGTGGGTCGACGACACCGTCGCCCTGGCCCTGGCGGAGCCGCCCGGGCGGGTCCTGGAGGTGGGCTGCGGGCTCGGCCTGCTCCTGCTGCGCATCGCGCCGCACGCCGCGTCGTACCACGGCACCGACATCTCCCGGTTCGCGCTCGGCCAGGTCCGCGCCGAGGTCCGGGCCCGCGGCCTGGCGGGCGTGACCCTCGACGAGCGGGCCGCGCACGAGCTGGCGGACCTGCCCGCCGGGTCCTTCGACACCGTGCTGCTGAACTCGGTCGTGCAGTACTTCCCGGACGCCGACTACCTGCGGCAGGTGCTGGCGGAGGCCCGCCGGCTGGTCGCCCCGGGCGGCCGGATCGTCGTCGGCGACGTCCGCAGCCTGCCCCTGCTGGCCGACTTCCACCGCTCGGTGGAACTGCACCGCGCGGACCCGGACGCCGACCCGGCGGTGGTGCTCGCCCGGGCGGCCGCCCGGACGTGGCAGGAGGAGGAGCTGGCGCTGGACCCGGCGCTGTTCACCTCCCTCGGCGACACCCTGCCCGGCGTCGCCGCCGTCGAGGTGCGGCTCAAGCGCGGCGGCTACGACAACGAGCTGAGCCGGTTCCGCTACGACGTGGTCGTCCGCGTCGCCGCCGACCCGGCGGCGGACGGCCCGGCCGCACCGGAGCCGGCCGCCGACCCCCTCGGCTGGGAGGGCGACCTGCCCGGCCGGCTGCGCGACCGGCTCCGGGAGGAGCCGGTGGTCGCCGTGACCGGGATACCCAACGGCCGCCTCCGCGAGATCGCCGTCCTGCGGGCCGGCGACGGCGCCTGCCGGACGGTGGGCGAGCTGCGCGCCCGGGTCGACCGGGAGCCGCCCGGCGTCGACCCCGACGAGCTGTACCGGCTCGCCGACGAGCTGGGCGTGGGCGTCGTCGTCGCCCCGTCGACCGCCGACCCGACCCGGATCGACGCCCTGTTCCACCGCGCCGACGTGCGCCCGTCGTGGCCGCCGGCGCCCCCGGCGCGCGGCGGCGCGCTCGCGAACTGGCCCCGCCAGGCCCGGCTGATGGGCGAACTCGGCCCGCGCTGGCGGGCGCACCTGAAGGACCGGATCCCGCGCTACGCCGTGCCGGCGGTGTTCGTCCCGGTGCCCGGCATCCCGCTGAGCCTCAACGGCAAGGTGGACTGGTCGGAGCTGCCGGCGCCGCCGCCGGTGGCGGCCTGGGACCGGGGAGCGCACGTCCCGCCGGCCGCCGGCACCGAACAGCTCGTCGCCGACATCTGGGCGTCCGTCCTCGGACTGGAACGGGTGAGCGCCACCGCCAACTACTTCGAGCTGGGCGGCGACTCGATCCGGGGCATCCGGGTGATGGCCCGGGCCAACGGGGCCGGCCTGCCGCTGGTGCCCCGCGACCTGTTCGCCCACCCGACGGTGGCGGAGCTCGCGGCGGTCGCCGACGCCCGGCTCGCCGAGGGCGGCACCGTCGACGGGCCCGCCCCGGAGCCGCCGGGCGACTGGGGGCTGTCGGAGCGCGACCGGGCCCACCGGGAGCGGCTGCTGGCCGACGCCGACGTGGCGGAGGTCTTCCCGCTGGCCCCCTACCAGGCGCACATGCTGCGCCGGCTCGTCGCCGACCCGCGTCCCGGCGAGTTCCTGGTGCAACGCGTCGACACCCTGCGCGGCCCCATCGACGTGGACCTGCTGCGCCGCTGCTGGGCGGGGCTGGCCCGCCGGTACGCCCTGCTGCGGACCATGTTCGTCTGGGCCGACCTGGACGAGCCGCTCCAGGTGGTGCGGCGCGACGTCGAGCTGCCCTCCCGGTACGAGGACTGGACCGGGCTCACCGCCACCGAGCAGGACGCGGCGCTGGCCCGGTTCCTCCGCGAGGACCAGGCGGTGGGCTGCGCCCCCGACGACCCCGCCGGCATCCGGCTGTTCCTGGCCAAGGTCGACGAGGACGCCTACCGGACCGTGTTCAGCTTCAGCTACCTGCGGATGGAGGGCTGGAGCCTGAGCGTCTTCCTCAGCGACGTCATCGGCGAATACCACCGGCTGCTCGCCGGCGAGACCCCACAGGCCGGCACGGACGTGCCGTTCAGCCGCTACGTCGACTGGCTGCGCCGGCGCGGCGTACCGGCCGACACGCCGGCGTTCTGGCGGGACATGTTCGCCGGCGGGTGGTCGCCCACGCTGCTGGCCGCGTCCGCCCCCGACAACCGGGCCGGGGACCGGCACGGCTACGCCCGGCAGCACATGCAGGTGGACGCGCGCGTCACCGAGGCGTTGCGGGACACCGCGCAGCGGCTGCGGATGCCCCCGAACACGCTGGTCCAGGCCGCCTGGGCGGCGTTGCTCGCCCGGTACGCGGGCCGCGACGAGGCCACCCTGGGGGTCTTCTTCAACGGCCGCCCCGCAGACCTGCCGGGCGTCGAGGACCTGACCGGGCCGACGATGAACGTGCTGCCGATGCGGGTGCGGCTGCCCGCGCCGGACCGGCCCGTCGTCGACCTGCTGTCGCACGTGATGACCGTCGGCGCCGACGCCGCCCACCACCAGTACGTGGCGCCGGAGCGGGTGGCGGAGTGGGCCGGCTGGCCGGCGGACGAGCCGATGTTCGACGCGTACCTGGTCTTCCAGAACCTCGACCCCACCCTGTTCGGCTCCACCGAGCGGGTCCCGACGTTCTTCAGCCGGCTGGCCGAGCCGTTCCGGCTCGACGTGATGCCGGGGGTGGAGCTGGGGCTGATCCTGTCGTACCACCGGGACCTGCTGACCGACGAGGCCGCCGGCCGGGTGCTCGACGACCTCGTGGCGACGCTCGCGGCGATCACCGCCGACCCGTACCGGCCGGTCGCCGAGGTGCTCCGGCCGCCCGCACCGCCCGCCGCCGCGAAGGTGCTGCTGGTGGAGGGCGAGCTGGGCGGCCACCAGATCAAGGACACGCCGTTCCCCGTCCCGGCGGCGGTGGAACCACGGTGACGGAGGTGCCCATGTCCTGGATGGTGCCGATCGGCGCCGCCGACGCCGACGCGCTGCGCCGCCGGGCCGCCGAGGCCGCGGACCGGCTGGCCGCCGGGGCGGAGCCGACCGCGCAGGGCGCCCCGGCGGGCGCGGCACACCGGCTGGTCGCCGCCGGAGGGGACCGGGCGGCGCTGGTGGCCGCGCTGCGCTCCGCCGCCGCCGGGGAGCCCACCGACGGGGTACGCACGGCCACCGGCACCGACGTCCCGCGCCTGGCGATGGTGTTCTCCGGTGAGGGCACCCAGTGGCCCGGCATGGGCGACGGGCTGTCCGGATGCGCCCCGTACGCGGACGCCCTGGACCGGTGCGACGCGGCCGTGCGCGCGCTCGGCGGCTGGTCCGTCACCGAGGAGATCCGCCGGCCGGCCGGGGCGAGCCGGCTCACCGAGACCGCCGTCGCCCAGCCGGCGATCGTCGCGGTGGAGATCGGCCTGCTCGCGCTGCTGGACAGCCTCGGCGTACGACCCGACGTGGTGATCGGGCACAGCCTCGGCGAGATCACCGCCGCGTACGCCGCCGGGGCGCTCGGCGTCGAGGACGCCATGGCGGTCGCGTACCACCAGGGCCGGATGTTGCAGCGGGCGACCGGCGGCGGCGGGATGCTCGCCGTCGGCCTCTCCGCCGAGCAGGCCACCCGGCTGCTCGCCGACCTGCCCGCCGGGCTGTCGCTGGCGGCGGTCAACGGCCCGGCGAGCGTGGTGCTCTCCGGGGAGCGGTCCGCCCTGGACGCCGCCGTGGCGCGGCTGGCCGCGGACCGCGTGTTCCACCGCGACCTCGGCATCAACTACGCCTTCCACAGCCTCCAGATGGAGCCGTTCACCGGGGAACTGGTGGCGGACCTGCGGCCGCTGCTGCGCAACGGCCCCACCACCACCGACATGGTCTCCACCGTCCACGGCGACATGGTCGGCGGCGACCGGCTGGGCGCGGAGCACTGGGGGATGCTGTCCCGCCGGCCGGTGCGTTTCCTCGACGCGGTGGCCCGCGCCGACGCCGCCGTCCACCTGGAGATCAGCCCCACCCCGGTGCTGCGCACGGCGTTGCTGCAGTGCCTGGGCGGGCGGCCCGGCACCACCGTGCTGGGCTCGCTGCGCCCCGACCGGGACGCCGCCGAGGCGCTCCACGCGCTGGCCGCCGACCTCTACCTCGCCGGCCTGCCCGTGGCCTGGGACGCGCTGCCGGCCGTGACCCGGACCGCCGGCACCCCGGCCACGGAGCCGGAGCGGGTGTCCGTCGGGTCGTCGGTCGTCGACCGGCTCCGCGCCGGCAGCCCGGCCGGGCTCGGCCACCGGGTCCGGGAGTACGTCGTCGACCGCGCGGCGGAGGTGCTGGGCCGCCACCGCTCGGAGATCCCCGCCGACGCGGGCCTGTTCGCCCTCGGCTTCGACTCGCTGACCGCCGTCCGCCTCGCCGAGCGGCTCGCCGCCGAGCTGCGTCCGCACGTTCCGGTGGGGCCGACGGTGGCGTTCGACCACCCGACCGTCGCCGACCTCGCCGCCCACCTCACCGCCCGGCTCGGCGGCGGCGACGGGGACCGGCCGGCGTCCGGGCCGGCGGCGACCCCGGTCCGCACGGGCCCGGTGCCGGCGGCCGACGAGCCGATCGCCGTCGTCGGCATGGCCTGCCGGGTGCCCGGCGCCGACGGCCCGGACGAGTTCTGGCGGCTGCTCCGCGACGGCGTCGACGCCACCGGCCCGGTGCCCCGCGACCGCTGGGACGTCGACGCGCTGCACGGCGACGACCCCCTCGAACCGGGCACCATCTACGCCCGCCGCGGCGGGTTCCTGCCCACCGTGGACACCTTCGACGCCGACTTCTTCGGCATCTCCGCCGTGGAGGCGGAGAGCATGGACCCCCAGCAGCGGCTCCTGCTGGAGGTGGCCTGGGAGGCGCTGGAGCACGCCGGGATGCCGGCGGACCGGCTGCGCGGCACGCGCAGCGGCGTGTTCGCCGGCCTGTCCATCGACGACTACAAGGGACTCCAGATCGCCGACCCGGCCCGGATCGACGGCTACACCGGCACCGGGAACCTCTTCTGCGTGGCGGCCGGGCGGCTGTCGTACGTGCTCGGGCTGCGTGGGCCGTCGATGGCGGTCGACACCGGCTGCTCGTCGTCACTGGTCACCGTGCACCTGGCCGCCCAGGCGCTGCGGGCCGGCGAGTGCGACCTGGCGCTGGCCGGCGGCGCGCACCTGATGCTCGCCCCGGACATCACCCTGTTCCTCTGCCGTGCCGGCGCGCTCGCCCCGGACGGCCGGTGCAAGACCTTCGACGCGGCGGCGGACGGCTACTCCCGGGGCGAGGGCGCCGGGATGGTGGTGCTCAAGCGGCTCTCCGACGCGATCGCCGACGGCGACGACATCCACGCCGTGCTCGCCGGGTCCGCCGTCAACCACGACGGCGCCAGCAGCGGCCTGACCGTGCCGAACGGCACCGCCCAGCAGGAACTGCTGACCGACGCGCTCCGCGCCGCCGGTCTCGCCCCGGCCGACGTCGGCTACCTGGAGGCGCACGGCACCGGCACCCCGATCGGCGACCCGATCGAGCTGCGTGCCGCCGCGGACGTGCTGGGCCGGGACCGGCGCGAACCGCTGGTGGTCGGCTCGGTGAAGACGAACATCGGTCACCTGGAGGCGGCGGCCGGGGTGGTCGGCCTGATCAAGACGGTGCTGGCGCTGCGGCACCGGTGGATCCCCGCGCACCTGAACTTCCGCACCCCCAACCCCCGCCTGCCCTGGGACGACCTGCCCCTGTCGGTGGCCACCACCGGCCGACCCTGGCCGGAGAGCCCGGACGGCCGGCCCCGGGTCGCCGGGGTCAGCTCGTTCGGCATCGGCGGCACCAACGCCCACGTGCTGCTGGCCGAGCACCGCCCCGCGTCCGCCTCGCCCGCCCTGGCGCCGGCCACCCCGGAGAGCGGTGACGGCCTGTTGCTGCCGCTGTCCGCCGGGTCACCCGCCGCGCTGCGGGCCCTCGCCGGCCGCTACGCCGCCCACCTCGACCGGCACCCGGAACTCCCCGCGCCGGCCGTCTGCGCCGCCGCCGCCCGGTTCCGCGCCCCGCTGCGGCACCGCCTGGCCGTCACCGCCGCCGACCGGGACGAACTGCGCCACCACCTCGACCGGTACGCCCGGGGCCGGGCGGACGACATGGTCGAGGGCGAGGTGCGGGCCGCCCCCCGGATCGCGTTCGTCTTCCCCGGCCAGGGCTGCCAGTACCCGGGCATGGGCCGGACGCTGTACGACACCGAGCCGGTGTTCCGCGCCGCCCTGCGCGAGTGCGCCGACATCCTCGGCGAGCACCTGGGCGACGACCTGGTCCGGGTGCTCCACGACGGCGGTGAGCTGCTGCACCGCACCGGGTGGACCCAGCCGGCCGTCGTCGCCGTCGAGTACGCCCTGGCCCGGCTCTGGGGTTCCTGGGGCCTGGAGCCGGCGGTCGTCCTCGGCCACAGCGTCGGCGAGTACGCCGCGGCGTGCGTGGCCGGCGTGCTGCCGCTGGACGAGGCGCTCCGGCTGGTGGCCGTACGGGCCCGCCTGATGGACGCGCTGCCCGCCGGCGGCCAGATGCTCGCCGTCGCGGCGGACGGGGCGGCCACGGAGGCCGTGCTGGCCCGGCACCCCGAGGTGTCCGTCGCGGCGTACAACGGCCCGGCCGAGACCGTCGTGTCGGGCCCGGCCGGCGCCGTCGAGAGCGTGGCGCGGGCCCTGGACGACGCCGGTGTCCGGCACCGCGACCTGCGGGTGTCGCACGCGTTCCACTCGGCGCTGATGGACCCGGTCCTGGCCGAACTCGCCGCCGAGGCGGCCCGGGTCCGGCCCGCCGAGCCGCGCGTGGACGTGGTCTCCACGGTGACCGGGCGGCTGCTCGACGGGCCGATGGACGCCGACTACTGGTGCCGCAACGCCCGCGAGCCGGTGCGTTTCGCCGAGGCGGTGGGCCGCCTCGGCGAGCTGGACTGCGGGCTGGTGCTGGAGCTGGGCCCCGACCCGGTGCTGGGCACGCTCGCCCGCCGTGGGGCGCTCGTGCCGCGGGGCGCCCGGTGGGTGCCGACGATGCGCCGGGGACGTGGCGACCGCGCCGTGGCCCGGGACGCCCTCGGCGCCGCCTTCTGCGCGGGCGCGCCGGTGGCCTGGGAACGGGTGCACCCGGACGCCGGGCGGGTGCCGCTGCCGACGTACCCGTTCCAGCGGCGCCGCTTCTGGCGCGACACCCGCCTCGGGACGGCCCGGTCCGCCGACACCGGCCCGCTCGGGGAGCGGCTGCGCTCACCCGCCCTCACCGGCAGCGTCTTCGAGCAGGTCGTCGGCCCCGAGCTGCCGGAGCGGCTGACCGACCACGGCCTCTTCGGCGCCACCGTCGTCTCGGCCGCCAACCACCTCGCCGCGATCCTCGCCGCGACCGCCGCCGACGGGGAACCGGCCGCCGAGGTCACCGACGTGGCCTTTCCCGAGCCGCTCACCCTGACCGCCGGCGAAGAGGCCCGGGTGCAGGTGCTGCTCGGCGCCCCGGACGGCCCCGGGCGCACCGCCGAGGTGGTCAGCGCGACCGGGACCGACCCGGGGCGCTGGCGGGTGCACGCCACCGGCACCGTGCGGCCGGCCGGCCCGGCGCCGGCCGAACCCGCCCGTCCCCGCGACACCGCCGGCACCGCCGTGGTGGACCTGGAGGACCGGATGCGGGCAGCCGGCTACCGGCTGGGCCCCCGCTACCGGTGGCTGGAGTCGGTCGTGCGGCACGGCGACGAGGCCGACGCGACGCTGCGTCGCCCGCGCGTCGTGCCGCCGTCCACGCGACCGGAACCCGGCCTGCTCGACTCCTGCCTGCGCCTGGTCCTGGCGCTCGCCCCGCAGGCCCTGGCGACCGACGGACGCGGGCTGGCCGTCCCGGTCGGCGTCGACCGGCTCGCCTGGTACGCACCCGGGCCGACCGCCGCCGGGGACGACGACCTCACCTGCCGGGCCCGGCTGCGGTCGGCCACCCCCGACGGCGACGACCTCGTCCTCGACGTCACCCTGCGTGCCGCCGGCCGGGTCCGCCTGGTCGTCGACGGCCTGCGGCTGCGCCGGGTCCGCCGGGACGCGCTGCTGCGCGGGGCCGAGAACGGCGACCGGCTGCGCCACCGGATCGACTGGCGTCCCGCCGACCCGGCCCCGGAACGCCCGACCGACACCGCCGGCCGCTGGCTGCTCCTCGCCGACGACGGGGGCGTCGCCGACCGGGTCGCGGCCGCCGTACGCGACGGCGGCGGGACCTGCCGGTCGGTCGGGCCGGCGACGGTCGCCGACCACCCCGGCGGGTTGCCCGCCCTGCTGGTGGAGCCGGAACCGGAGCCGCTCCGCGGTGTCGCCCTGCTGTGGCCCCTCGACGACGGCCCCGGGGTGCCGGGCGGCGCCGGGGCGCTGCACGAGCGGCAGGCCCACGGCGCGCACGCCGCGCTGCACCTGCTGCACGCCCTGGCCGACCGGCACCCGACGGCCCGGCTGGTGCTCGTCACCCGCGGCTGCCAGCAGACCGACGACACCGGTCTGGTCGACCCCACCCACGCCGCCGTGTGGGGGCTGGCTCGGGTGGCGATGACCGAGCGGCCGGACGCCGACGTGGTCCTGGTCGACCTGGCGCCCGACGGCGACCCGGCCGCGGACGCCGCCGCCGTGCTCGCCGCGCTGACCGCCCCCGCCCCGCCGCCGCAGCAGGCCGTCCGCCCGACGGGGACGCTGGTGCCCCGGCTCCTGCCGGCACCGGCGGACGGGCCGGAGATCCTGCCCGTGCACCCGGACGGCAGCTACGTCGTCACCGGCGGCACCGGCGGCCTCGGCCGCCGGGTCGCGGCCTGGCTGCTGGACCGGGGCGCGGGCCGGGTGTGGCTGCTGTCCCGGGGCGCCACGACCGTCGAGGGCGCGGATCCCCTCCCGACCGGGGACGACCGGGTGAGGACCCTGGTCTGCGACGTCACCGACCCGGTCGCGCTGGACCTGGCGGTGGCCGAGGCGCGGCGCGCCGGCCCGCCGCTGCGGGGCGTGGTGCACGCCGCCGGCGGCCTCGACGACGCCCCGCTCGGCGCGCAGACGCCCGACCGCCTCGACGTTCCGCTCCGGCCGAAGCTGGCCGCCGCGCACCTGCACCTCGCCACCCTCCACGACCAGCTCGACTTCTTCGTGCTGTTCTCCTCGCTGGCCGGGGTGGTGGGCACCGCGGGCCAGGCCGGGTACGCCGCCGGCAACGCCTTCCTCGACGCCCTCGCCGGCCACCGGCGCGCCCTCGGCCTGCCGGCGGTCAGCATCGCCTGGGGCCCGTGGGCGGAGACCGGGATGGCGGCCCGGCTGGGATCCCGCGAGCGGGACCGGCTGGCCGCGTTCGGCCTGCACCCCCTCGACCCGACGGCCGGAATGGACGTGCTCGCCCGGTCCGCGTCCGGGCCGCCGTGCCTGGTGGTCGCGGACGCCGACTGGTCCCGGCTCGCCGGGCACCTGCCGCAGCGGTGGCAGCCCGGCCTCTACGCCGAACTGGTCGACGCCACCCCGGCGGCGACCCGGGCCGCCGGGCCGGGACCGGGCCGTCCCCACCGGGCGCCGGAGAGCCCGCGCGAGCAGATCCTCGCCGAGATCTGGGCGGAGATCTTCCGGGTCGACCGGGTCGGCGTCACCGACAACTTCTTCGACCTCGGGGGCGACTCGATCCTCAGCCTCCGGCTGGTCGGGGCCGCCCGCCGGGCGGGCCTGCGCATCGCCGAGGCCGACGTCTTCGCCCACCCGACCGTCCGGGACCTCGCCGCCGTCGCCGCCGACGACCGGGACGCCGAGGACGGGGCGGCCGGCGACCGGGAAGGCGGCGGGCGCGCCGACGCCGACGCCGCGCCGGGGTCCGGCCGGCCGGGCGGGGAGCGGGCGCCGGCCGGGACAGGCCGCCGCACCCCGCCCGACCTGGCCGCCTTCGCCGACGCCGAGCTGGACGCGAGCGACCTGACCGCGCTGGCCGCGCAACTGGCCGGGGCGAGCTCCGGCCGCCCGAACGGACGTCCCACCGCACCCGAGACGCTGAGGAAGGACAAGCCTTGACAGTTCCCGGAGTCGACAACATCTACCGGTTGTCGTACATGCAGGAAGGGCTGCTGTCGCACAGCCTCGCCGACCCCCGGGCGGCCTTCTACGTCGACCAGGTCGAGTACCGGCTGCACGGGCCGGTCGACCCGGACCTGCTGCTCGCGGCGTGGCAGGCGCTCACGCAGCGGCACGCGGTGCTGCGCACGTCGTTCCACTGGGAGGACATCAAGCAGCCCGTCCAGGTGGTCCGGGACCACGTCGAGGTGCCCATGGAGACCCTCGACTGGCGGGACGTGCCCGCCGCGGACCTGCCGGCGCGGCTGGAGGAGCGGCTGCGCGCCGACCGGCTCCAGGGGTTCGACGTCCAGCAGCCGCCGCTGGTCCGGCTGACCCTGATCCGCACCGGCGAGGAGGACTACACGTTCGTCCTGCGCTACCACCACCTGCTGCTGGACGCGTGGTCGGCGCTGATGGTGCTCGACGAGGCGTTCGCCAACTACGACACCCTGGCCGGCGGGCGGCCCCTGGAAACCCGGCCGGCGACCTCCTTCCACGAGTACGTCGGCTGGGTGCGGGCCCAGGAGCTCGACGCGGCCGGGCAGGCGTGGCGGGAGGCGCTGGCCGGCGTCACCGACTCGACCACCCCGGCGTGGATCCGCCCGCCGGACGGCAGCGCCCCGGAGCCGTCCGGTCGGGACAACCCGGAGCAGGTGCTGCACGTGCCGGCGGAGACCGTGGCCGCCCTGCGCGAGCTGGGCCGGCGCCGGGAGGTCACCCTCGGTTCGTTGCTGCAGACCTGCTGGGCGCTGGTCCTGCGGGCGCACAGCGGGCGCGACGACGTCGTGTTCGGGGGCACCCTGTCCAGCCGCCCGTCGGACGTGCCGGGGGTGGAGCAGACCGCCGGCCTGTTCATCAACACGCTGCCGGTGCGGGTCCGCTTCGACCCGGCCCGCTCGGTCCTCGCCACGGCCGTCGCCCTGCAACACGAACAGGCAACGTTGCGCCGGTACGACTTCAGCCCGCTGGAGCAGGTGCAGCGGTGGAGCGAGGTGCCCCCGGGCCTGCCCCTGTTCGACACCATCATGACGGTGCTCAACCTGCCCGGGGTGGGCGTGCTGCACCGGCGCAGCGGCGCGGTCGAGATCCGCGACGGGCAGTACCGCTACCGGACCAACTATCCGCTGTCGGTGCTGGTGATCCCCGAGGGCGAGCGGCTGGCCGTCCGGGTCGGCTACGACCCCCGTCGGGTCGGCCACGACGCCGTCGCCCGGCTGCTCGGGCACCTCGCGACGGTGGTCGACACCGTGGCGACGCGGCCGGACACGCCGGTGCGCGACGTGGACGTGCTGACCGACGTCGAGCGCACCCTGGTGGCCGGCTGGAGCGGGACGTCCGCGCCGTACCCGGACGGGACGACCGTGCACGGGCTCGTCGAGGAGCAGGCCGACCTGGGCGGCGAGCGGGTCGCGCTGCGCGCCGGCGGCGAGTCGGTCACCTACGGGGAACTGGACCGCCGGGCCAACCAGCTCGGCCGGCACCTGCGCGGCCTGGGCGTGCGCCCGGACACGCCGGTCGGGCTGTGCCTGGGGCGTACCCCGGAACTGGTCGTGGCGATGCTCGCCGTGCTCAAGGCGGGCGGCTACTTCGTCGCGCTGGACCCCGACCACCCGCCGGCCCGGCTGGCCGACATCCTCGCCGACGCCGGTGTCGCGGTGGTGGTCAGCGACCGGCACCACCGCGCCGGCCTGCCGCGCGCCGGGGTGGAGACCGTCCTGCTGGACGCGCACCGCAACCGGTACGCCGACCTGCCCGACGACCGGCTGCCCGCCTCGGCCGGTCCCGACGACCTGGCCTACTCCATCTACACCTCGGGGTCGACCGGCCGGCCCAAGGGCGTACTCGTGCCGCACCGGGGGCTGTGCAACGTGGTCGCGGCCCAGCGCGCGCTCTTCGGGCTAGGCCCGGACGACCGGGTGCTGCAGTGGGCGTCGCCGACGTTCGACGCGTCGGTCTTCGACGTGGCCATGGCCCTCGGCGCGGGCGCCACCCTGCACCTCGCCCCGGCCGAGCGGGTGGCGCCGGGGCCGGACCTGCGGGACCTGCTCGCCACCGAGCGGATCACCGCGCTGACCATCACCCCGTCGGCCCTGGCGGCCGTGCCGGTCGCGGCCCTGCCGGAGCTGCGCACCCTCGTCCTCGCCGGCGAGGCGCTGCCCGCCTCGCTGGTGCGGCAGTGGCGCACCCCGGGGCGCCGGGTCTTCAACGCGTACGGCCCGACGGAGGCGACGATCTGGGTCTCGGTGCACGAGTGCGGCCCCGAGGACGAGGCCCCGCCCATCGGCCGGCCGATCCCGAACGTCACGGTCCGGGTGCTGGACGCCGCGGGCCGCCCGGTCGGCGTCGGCATCCCCGGCGAGCTGCACGTGGGTGGCGCCGGACTGGCCCGGGGGTACGCCGGGCGCCCCGAGCTGACCACGCAGCGGTTCGTGCCGGACCCGTTCGGCCCGCCCGGTGCCCGCCTCTACCGCACCGGCGACCTGGTGCGCTGGACCGAGGACGGTGCACTGCGCTTCCTCGGCCGCACCGACCAGCAGGTCAAGGTACGCGGCCTGCGGATCGAGACCGGCGAGGTGGAGGCGGTGCTGCGCCGCCACGACGACGTGGCCGAGTGCGCGGTGGTGGCCCGCGCCTCGGACGGCTCGGACGGCACGCCGGACACGCTGGTGGCGTACGTGGTGCCGGCCGGCGCGGCGCGGGTGGACGCGGAGAAGCTGCTCGCGCACTGCGCGCAGGTGCTGCCGGAGTACATGCTGCCCGGTGCCGTCGTGCCGCTCGACCGGCTGCCGCTGACCAGCAGCGGGAAGCTCGACGTGCGCGCCCTGCCGTCGCCGCGCGACCTGGCCGGGGAGCAGGAGGCGCAGGCCGAGATGACGGTCACCGAGCAGGCCGTGGCGACGCTCTGGGGTCAGGTGCTCCAGGTGGAGGGCCTCGGCCCGGACGGTGACTTCTTCGCGCTCGGCGGGACCTCGATAAAGGCCACCCAGGTGGTGTCGCGGGCCCGCCGGGCGTGGCAGGTCGACCTGCCGATCCGCAGCGTGTTCGAGAACCGCACGGTGACGGCGTTCGCCGCCGCCGTGGAACAGGCACTGGCCGCCCAGATGGATGACGACGATCAGGAGGTGCAGGATGGCGACGACCAAGGCGTGGGTGCTGCATGCCACTGAACCGGGGAGCGAGCTGACCCGGGGACAGCTGACGCTGGAGCAGATCCCGGTGCGCCGGCCCGAGGAGGGCGAGGTCCTCGTCGAGCCGCTGGTGGGCTGCTGGGAAGCCAACATGGAGCACGCGATCTCCCGGCACCCGGTGGACGTGGCGCGGCAGCGGGGCGACGACAAGATCGTCCTCGGCACCTGCGGGGTGGTCCGGGTGCTCGCGGCCGGGCCCGGCGTGCGGGGCCTGCGCGAGGGCCAGGAGTGCCTGTGGATCCCGTTCGGGGTGATCGACCGTAACGGCTACGCCGAGCGGATCTGCGCGTACGACGCCCCCGGCTCGCCGGGGCTGCTGTGCGGGCGGTTCGTCACGGAGGCGCGGCTGCTGGTGCCCCTGCCGGAGCAGGGCCGCCACCCGATCGAGCGCTGGGCGCCGTTCGCCCGCTACTTCACCGCCTGGGACAACTGGCGGGTGGCCCGGCGCTGCTGGGAGGCGCAGGTCGACGACCACTGGGACGAGCCGCCGCTGGTCCTCGGCTGGGGCGGCGGCGTGGTCTGGGCGCAGCTGGAGCTGGCCCGCCGGGACGGCTTCCGTACGGCCATGGTGTCCGGCCGCGACACCCGGCTGGCCGCGATCGCCGCCTCCGGCGCCGCCCCGATCGACCGCCGCGAGTTCCCGGACCTGGACTACGACGTGGCGAAGGCCTCCGGCGACCCGGACGCGCTGGACCGGCACAAGGATTCCAAGCGGCGCTTCGTCGAGCGGGTGATGGAGCTCAGCGGCGGCCAGGGCGCCTCCATCTTCCTGGACAACATGGGAGGTGGGCTGCACCGGGTGACGTTGCAGTCGCTGGCCCGCGAGAGCGTGCTCGCCACCGTCGGTTGGAAGCACGGCATGCGGCTGTCGAACCTGCGGGCGGTGGAGTGCATCGGCCGGCACATCCACGTGCACACCCACGCCTGGCGGTTCCAGGACTGCCGGCGGATCCGGGACGTGCAGGAGAGCACCGGCTGGTTGCCCGAGATCAACGAGCCGGTGGCCTCCTTCGACGCCATCCCGCAGTTGGCCGACGCCTACTCCCGGGACGCCTTCGACAGCTACTTCCCGCTGTACGAGGTCGTTCCCCGGTGAGTCAGGGCCGCCGGACGATCAGCCGGTAGGTCACCACCAGCCCGACCAGGCACCACGCGCCCATCACGAGGTACGGGGTGCCGCTGATGCCGCCGACCAGCGCCTCGCGCACGCTCTGCGCCATGTACTGGAACGGGAGCACGACGTGCACGGCCTGCAACCAGCCTGGTAGCCGGTCGACGGGGAAGTTGACGGGGGAGAACATCAGCGTGACGAAGACGACGAGCTGGGTCACCAGGCCGACCGCGGCCGGCGGGAGGGCGTGGGCCAGTCCGTAGCCGAGCGTGGTGGCGGTCAGGGCGACGAGCAGGGCGGCGAGGATCACCAGCGGGCTCGGGTCCAGTCGCAGGTCGAAGCGGAAGGCGGCGACCAGCAGCGACAGCACGAGCCCGGGCAGCGCGCCCAGGATCCACACGGTGACCCCGGCGGCGACCGAGGCCAGCGGTGGGACGGGCAGCGTCTGGTCGAACTCGAAGCTGCCCTGCAACTTGCTCTGCGCCACCATGTTCGGGGCCATCACCAGCCCGACGGTGATCAGCCCGATGGTGGGGCCGCCGGTGGCGAGGAACGCGGCGCTGGTCGCGTCGACGTCGGGCAGCAGGTACGCGAAGCCGACGATGATGCCGACGGAGAGCCCGGCGGAGACGATCGCGAAGAGGGGGAGCAGGAAGCGCAGCCGCAGCGTGTTCCAGCGCAGCAGCAGGGCGTAGCTACGGAGCCACGACATCGTCGACCTCCTCGTGGGTCGTCTGGTGCTCTTCGAGGGCGAGGTAGATGTCCTCGACCCGCATCGGGTACAGCGAGAAGTCCTCGATGGTGCCGGCGGCCTGCATGCGGGCCGCCCACTCGGTCGCGGCCACCGCGTCGGCGGTGTCCAGGGCGTACACGAGCCGCTGCCGGTCCCGACGCGGGGGCTGCCCGGCGAACGGTGGTGGCGCGGGCTCGTCGCTGCCGGCCGACAGGCTGACGTCGAGCCGCAGCGCCGGGCCGGCGCCGGCCCGCAGGTCGGCGACGGTGCCCTCGGCGACCACCCGGCCGTGCGCCAGGACCGAGAGCCGGTCGAGGATCCGCTCGACCTCGGTGAGGTTGTGGGTGACCAGGAGGACGGCGGCCCCGTCGTCGGCCAGCGACCGGACCTGCTGCCACAGCAGCCGCCGGCGCACCGGGTCCACGTCGTTGCTGGGCTCGTCGAGCACGATCACCTGGCCCGGCCGCACGGCGGCCAGGCAGTACGCGGCGAGGCGGCGGACGCCGCCGGAGAGGCGCTCGGCCGGGGTGTCGGCCCACTCGGTGATGTCGAGGGCCTCGAGCAGCCGCTGGGTGGCGGCGGCCGCCTCGGACCGGCCGGCCCCCCGGATCCGGGCCACCAGGGTGATGGCCTGGCGCGGCGTGACGCCCATCAGCGGCACCTGGGCCTGCGGCTGCACCGAGCAGACCCGGTGGGCGAACCCGGGGTCGGCGACCGGGTCGCCGTCGCCGATGCGGATCGTGCCGCTGGTCGGCTTGATCAGCCCGGCGACCTGGTTGACCAGTGTGGTCTTGCCGGCGCCGTTGTGGCCGAGCAGGCCGTACACCTGGCCGGCGTTCACCCGGATGCTGATGTCGTCGTTGGCCCGCACCCCTCCGCGATACTCCTTGCAGACATGGTCCACGCGCAGCACCATGACATCTCCGATACTGGTCGGTATTCAGATACCGCCGAGTATGCGGAATGCGGAGATTCGGGTCAAGCGGAACGACGGGAGAGTCGCCTGATGGAACGAATGGGGCGCCAGGAGCGGCAGCGGCACAACCGGAACCGCCTGCTCGACGCGGCGCAGCGGCTGCTCGCCGAGCGTGGGCCGGCCGCCTCCCTGGACGACATCGCCGCCGCCGCCGGGCTGACCAAGGGCGCGGTGTACTCCAGCTTCCGCAACAAGGAGGACATCATCCTCGCCCTGCTGGACCGGCAGCTGGACCTCATCGGCACCGACCTGACCCAGGTCGACGCCGGTGAGTCCGACATGGTGCAGGCGTTCGCCGCCCTCAGCTCGGCCAACTCGACCGGCGACCGGGCCGGGGAGAACGCCGACTTCGCGCTGCTGATGATGGAGTTCTGGATCGCCGCCATGCGCAATCCGCGGGTGCGTCCCCGCTACATCGAGGCGCTGCGCCGCACCCGCGCCGGGATCGCCGCCCACCTGGCCGTCCGCGCCGACGAGTCGGATCCCGCGCTGGTGGCCCGTACGGCGACCCTGCTCCTCGGTCTGGACATCGGGCTGAGCATCCAGCGCCTCGTCGACCCCGAGTCGGTGCCGGAGACGTGGTACGCCGAGGCGTTCGAGCTCCTCGTCCGGCCGCTGTCGGGCGACGCGCCGCACTCCGACGATGAAGACTGAACCGCCGCCGCCAGGGGCCGGGGCTGCCGCCGGTGCCGGGGAACCGCGTCGCCGGGCGTCGCCGGATCGAGTGAAGGTCGTCGTTGCCCCGGCCGCGTCGGCTGGATAGGGTCGTGCGGTACCAGTGATCTTCAGTGACCGGTTCGTGACGGGGAGACGCGGGATGAGTTTCGAAGCGGAGCAGTACGTCGTCGTCCGCAACGTCGAGGAGCAGTACTCGATCTGGGCGGCCGATCGGCCCGTGCCGGACGGGTGGCAGGCGGTGGGCGTCCGCGGCTCTCGCGAGGAGTGCCTGAGCCACATCGAGAGCGTCTGGACGGACATGCGTCCGGCCAGCCTGCGGACGGCCGGAAGCGCGGCCTGACCGACCGTCGCCGCACCGGCCCGCCGCCACCGGGCGGTGCCGGGGCGGCAGCGGACCGCCGCGGCCCGTCGGTCAGCCAGCCGTCGCCTGCGGGTCATCGTCAACTAGGGGTTGACGATGAAGGGGGCGTCAACCTATCGTTGACGCATGACCGAACACACGCAGATGAGCAACCCGGTCCGGCTCGACGACCTCATCCAGGCGATCAAGAAGGCGCACACCGACGCCCTCGACCAGCTCGCCGGCGCGGTCGTCGTCGCCGACCACCTCGGCGAGATCGCCGACCACCTGATCGGCCACTTCGTGGACCAGGCGCGGCGTTCCGGCGCCTCGTGGACCGACATCGGCCGGAGCATGGGCGTCAGCAAGCAGGCGGCGCAGAAGCGCTTCGTGCCCAAGGCCACCGAGGCGGCGCTGGACCCGCAACAGGGCTTCAGCCGGTTCACCCCGCGCGCCCGCAACACGGTGATGGCCTCGCAGAACGAGGCGCGGGCGAGCGGGCACGCCGAGATCCGCCCCGAGCACGTGCTGCTGGGGCTGCTCAGCGAGCCGGAGGCTCTCGCCGCGAGGGCGATCGTCGCGCAGGGCGTGCCGCTGGAGCGGGTGCGCGAGGTCGCGACGGCCGCGCTGCCGCCGTCGTCGGCCGAGGTCCCCGACCTGATCCCGTACGACGCGCAGGCCAAGAAGGCGCTGGAGCTGACCTTCCGTGAGGCGCTGCGGCTGGGGCACAACTACATCGGCACCGAGCACATCCTGCTCGCCCTGCTGGAGCTGGAGAACGGCAGCGGGGTGCTCGCCGACCTCGGCGTCGACAAGGCCACCGCCGAGTCGACGCTCGTCGCGGCGGTCGAGGCCGCCGCGAAGGGCGCCCAGGGCTGACGGAAGGCTCGACGCTCGTCGCGGCGGTCGG
>NZ_JBFAVI010000106.1:0-23101 GCF_040679695.1 Micromonospora sp. NPDC052213 | reverse complement strand
CGTAGGCGAGGCGCGCCCGGGTGGTCGGGCCCGTCCCGACGTGACCCAGGGCGGACCGGTCCGGGGCGCCGCGCGACCCGACGCCGCGCCGGGTCGGGCCGCCGTGCCGCCGCCCGGTGCCCCCGACGCCGGCGGGATGCCGCCCGGTGCCACCCACGCCGGCGGACCGCCGGCCCCCACGACTCCGCCCGGCACCGCCGGCCCGGGCACCGCCGGCCCGGGCACCGCCGGCCTGGGCGCCGCGGGACCTGTCACCGCCGGCCCGGGCATGGCCGGACCTGGCGCGCCGGCCGGTCCGCGCCGGCCGGGGCACACGCCACCCGGCCCGGGCCGCCCGGGCGCGGGTGTGCCGGGACCCGACGTGGCCCCGCCCGATCCCGCCCGGCCCGGCAATCCGCCCGGCCCCGCCCGGCCCCCCGCCGAAGGGCGGGACCGGCCCGAGCCGACCTCCGGCGCGGGCTCCCGCCCCGGACCGACCGGCGTGGCCCGCGCCGCCGCCCCGGCACCCCGGCCCGGACCGGAGGACCGCGCCGCCGGGCGCGCCCTGCCGCCGCCCCGTGACCCCGGGCGACCGGAGCCGGCGGGCGTCCCGCCGGTGCCGCCGCCGGGACCCGCCGGCAGGCCGCCGGTGGCCCGGGCCGCCGCCTCGGTCGTACCGCCCGCCGATCCTTCCGCCGTCGGGCCGGGGCCGGCGGACGGGCCGGCGCTGCGGCAGGCCGCGGAGCCGGGGTCGCCCGACGACGACGCCCCCGCCCCCGGCGGGCTGCGCGGCGCGCGGTCCGAACTGCGGCGGCAGATGCGCGAGCGGCGGCGGCTGCGGATGGGCGTCCTGGCCCTGGTCAGCGTGGTGCTCCTCGGCGCGATCCCGCTCTTCTTCGGCATCCGCACGCTCAGCCGCGACCCGGTCTTCGACACCCTCGACGAGCTGGACGTGCCGGGCTGGGCGGCGGCGAAGACGGTCGACGACGTCAGCGGCAGCCGGTGGTGCCTGCTCGACTGCCGGCTGCGCGAACGCACCATCACCTCGGAACGGTCACCGGAGGAGACCGCGCAGGTCTACGAGCGGGCGCTGACCGAGGACGGCTGGCGGCCCTGGCAGGTGACCCGCTGCCCCGAGCAGTCGCCGAAGGGGAGCTACACCTGCTGGCGCCGGGACGAACTGACCCTCGACCTCTGGGTGCGCGAGCCGACCTGCGCGCCGCCACCGGTGGACGGGGCACCGGCCGTGGAACCGTCGCCCGATCCGTCGGCCGCTGCGCAGCAGTGCGCCGGATCGTTGGTGTCGGTGAAGGTCCGCAACGCGATCGACGACGAGCGGACCCGGCCGCAGCCCAGCATCGACCCGTCGCTCACGGGCGAGGATCCCTTCCCGACGTTCAGCGAGGATCCGCTCGGCGAACCGACACCCTCACCGTCCTGAGCCGGTTTCCATCACGGACGGTAGGGTCTGGGGCTGGCGGATCCGCCAGCCCCCGCTGGCCCCTGCGGGTCGCCGGGCGGCGGTGTGGGCACAACGGTCGCGCGTTCCGGGGACGTCCGGTCCCCGGGACCCTGCTTGAGGAGGACAGGCGTGGACTTTGGAGAGGTCGCGGCGCTGATCGCGGCGATCGCGTTCGCGATGCTGGTGTTGATCCTGACGCTGCCCATCCTGCGGCTGCGGCACACCGTGGACGCGACCACGCGCATGATCAACGACCTCAACGACCGCACCGCGCCGCTGCTGGGCGACGTCAACACCACGGTGAAGAACGTGAACACGGCCCTGGAGCAGGTGCAGACCTCCCTGGACGGGGTGAACCTGCAGCTCGCCAAGGTCGACACCATGACCAGCCACGCGCAGAACGTCACCGCCAACGTCGCGAACCTGGCCACCGTCGTCTCCGCCGCCGCCGCCAACCCGTTGGTCAAGGTGGCCGCCTTCGGCTACGGCGTGCGCAAGGCCGCCGCCGCCCGCCGGCACGCCGAGACCGAGCGCGAGGTACGCGACACCATCAAGCAGCAGCGGCGGGCCGCCAAGCGCGGCAACCGCTGACGGCACGACCAGGAGGGCTGGGGAATGAGGCGCTTGTTCTGGCTCGGCATCGGGTTGGCCGTCGGCGTGGTCGTGGTCCGCAAGGCGACCCGCACCGCGCAGTCGTACACCCCGGCCGGCATCGCCAGCACGTTGTCCGAATCCGCTGGCGGGCTGGCGGAGTCGCTGCGTAGCTTCGTGGAGGACGTCCGGATCGGGATGGCCGAGCGCGAGCAGGAGATCCACGAGGCGTTCGCCCAGGGCGAGGCGTTCGACGACCAGTTCGCCGAGTTGCGGGAGGACCCGCGCATCGGCGACCGAGAAATCTTTCCGGAGGAACACCAGCGATGAAGACGGCGGAGATCAAGCGGCGGTACCTCGCCCACTTCGAGGCGAACGGCCATGCCGTGGTGCCGTCCGCTCCGCTGCCCGCCATCAGCGACCCGAACCTGCTGTTCGTCAACGCCGGCATGGTGCAGTTCGTCCCCTACTTCCTGGGGCAGCAGACCCCGCCGTACCGGCGGGCCGTCAGCGTGCAGAAGTGCATCCGCACGCCCGACATCGACGAGGTCGGCAAGACCAGCCGGCACGGCACGTTCTTCCAGATGAACGGCAACTTCTCCTTCGGTGACTACTTCAAGGACGGGGCGATCCCGCTCGCCTGGGACCTGGTCACCAAGTCGCAGGAGCAGGGCGGGTTCGGCCTCGACCCGGAGCGGATCTGGCCGACGGTCTACCTGGACGACGACGAGGCGTACGACATCTGGCGCTCCGTGGGCGTGCCCGCCCAGCGGATCGTGCGTCGGGGCAAGGCGGACAACTTCTGGTCGATGGGCATCCCCGGCCCGTGCGGCCCGTGCTCGGAGCTGTTCTACGACCGCGGCCCGGAGTACGGCCGCGAGGGCGGCCCGGCGGTCGACGAGGACCGCTACATGGAGTTCTGGAACCTCGTCTTCATGCAGTTCGAGCGGGGCCCGGGCACCGGCAAGGAGGACTACCCGATCCTCGGCGACCTGCCGGCGAAGAACATCGACACGGGCATGGGCCTGGAGCGGATGGCGTCCATCCTCCAGGGCGTCGACAACCTCTACGAGATCGACGAGGTCCGGCCGATCCTCGACAAGGCCGCCGAGTTGACCGGCAAGCGCTACGGCGCCCACTCCGGCCACGTCGCCAGCGAGTCGCACCCGGACGACGTCCGGCTGCGGGTGATCGCCGACCACGTGCGTACCGCGCTGATGCTGATCGGCGACGGGGTCACCCCGAGCAACGAGGGGCGCGGCTACGTGCTGCGGCGCATCATGCGGCGGGCGATCCGGGCCGTGCGGCTGCTCGGCTGGCAGGAGCGGGCGCTGCCCGAGCTGCTGCCGGTGGCCCGGGACTGCATGTCCCCGTCGTACCCGGAGCTGGCCGCCGACTTCGACCGGATCGCCGACTACGCGTACGCGGAGGAGGACGCGTTCCTGTCCACCCTGCGCGCCGGCACGACGATCCTGGACACGGCGATCGCCGAGACCCGGACGGCCGGCAAGCAGGCGCTCTCCGGTGAGAAGGCGTTCCAGCTGCACGACACGTACGGCTTCCCGATCGACCTGACCCTGGAGATCGCGGCCGAGCAGGGGCTCCAGGTCGACGCCGAGGGCTTCCGCCGGCTGATGGCCGACCAGCGGGCCCGGGCTAAGGCCGACGCCCAGGCGCGCAAGACCGGGCACACCGACCTGTCGGCGTACCGGTCGGTGCTCGACTCGGGCGGGCCGGTGACGTTCACCGGCTACAGCGAGGTGTCCCGGGAGTCGACGGTGCGGGCGGTGCTCGGCGTCGACGGCCCCCGCCAGGCGGCGGTCGAGGGCGACACGGTCGAGCTGGTGCTCGACGCCACCCCGTTCTACGCCGAGGGCGGCGGGCAGCAGCCCGACCTGGGCATGATCACGGTCGGCGGCGGCCAGGTCGAGGTGCTCGACGTGCAGCAGCCGGTGCCCGGCCTGATCGTGCACCGCGCCCGGGTGGTCCGAGGCGAGGTGCGGGCGGGGGAGACCGGCTACGCGGAGATCGACACCACCCGCCGGCGGGCCATCTCCCGGTCGCACACCGCGACCCACCTGGTGCACCAGACCATGCGCAACTTCCTCGGCGAGTCCGCGACCCAGGCCGGTTCGCTGAACGCCCCCGGGCGGCTGCGCTTCGACTTCAACACCCCCACGGGGGTGGCGCCGAGCGTGCTGCGCGACGTCGAGCAGCAGGTCAACGAGGTGCTCCTCGCCGACCTGGAGGTGCACGCCTTCGTCACCTCCCTGGAGGAGGCACGGCGGATCGGCGCGATGGCGCTGTTCGGCGAGAAGTACGGCGAGGAGGTGCGGGTCGTCGAGGTCGGCGACTACGCCCGGGAGCTGTGCGGCGGCACCCACGTCGCCCGCTCGGGCCAGCTCGGCCTGGTCAAGATCCTCTCCGAGTCGTCGATCGGCTCCGGGGTGCGCCGGGTCGAGGCGCTGGTCGGCATGGACGCCTTCCACTTCCTGGCCCGCGAGCACCTGCTGGTGTCCCGCCTCGCCGAGCTGTACCGGGTGCCCAACGACCAGGTCGCCGACCGGGTCGAGCAGACCGTGACGCAGCTGCGCGACGCCGAGAAGGAGCTGGAGAAGCTGCGCGCCCAGCTCGTGCTCGGCGGCGCGGCGGCGCTGGCGGCGCAGGCGAAGGACGTGCGCGGGGTCGCGTACGTGGGCACCGAGGCGCCGGAGGGCGCGGCCGGCAACGACGTGCGGACGCTCGCCCAGGAGATCCGGGGCAAGATCGACCCGGCGCGGCCGGCGGTCGTCGCGGTGGCGGCCCGGGCCAACGGCAAGGCGTCCCTGGTGGTCGCGGTGAACCCGGCCGCCCGCAGCCGGGGCCTGTCCGCCTCCGACCTGGTCAAGGCGGCCTTCTCCGGGCGCGGGGGCGGCAGCCCCGACCTGGCCCAGGGCGGCGGCCTGCCGGCGGCGGAAGCGCCGAACCTGCTGCTCACGGTCGAGAAGGCGATCGCCGAGGCGTGATGCGAGACCGCAGCGACCAGGGCGGACCGGAATGGTCCGTCCTGGTTCGCCGTTTCTGGGGGAGTTACCGACGGTGAGTGAGTTGTCCCGCGGCGTCCGGCTCGGCGTGGACGTCGGGCAGGTCCGGGTGGGGGTGTCGCGCTCCGACCCGCACGGGGTGCTGGCCACCCCGCTGGTCACCCTCGCCCGCGACCTCACGACGGGCCCGGACGCGGTGCCGAGCGACATCGCCGAGCTCGCCGCGCTGGTGGCCGAGCACGAGGCGGTCGAGGTCGTCGTCGGCCTTCCGGTCAATCTCGCCGGCAAGCACGGTCCGGCGGCCGTCCACGCGAAGGCGTACGCTGACCGACTGGCCGATGTAATAGCGCCCGTTCCGGTGGCGCTCACCGACGAGAGGATGTCCACGGTCGTGGCGTCTCGTAGGCTTGCCGAGCGTGGTGTCCGGGGGAAACGGCAACGGGCGGTGGTCGACCAGGCTGCCGCGGTGGAGATTCTGCAGAGCTGGCTGGACGCGCAGCGGAGGCGGACACGATGATCGACGATCTGGACCTCGGGTTCGACGAGCAGGAGCGGGGGGAGAAGGGCAAACACCGGCGCAGCGCCATGCGTAAGCGCGACGGGCGCTCCGGCGGCGGGCGGGGCAAGACCGTCCTGGCGCTGCTGCTCGCCCTGGTCCTGCTGGGCGGGATCGGGGGCGGCGCCTTCTACGGCTTCGACCGGATCCAGGGCTACTTCGTCACGCCCGACTACGACGGCACGGGCACCGGCGAGGTGACCGTCGAGATCAAGCAGGGCGCGCTGATCGCCGACATGGCCGACGCGCTGGTCGCCGCCGACGTGGTGAAGAGCGCCAAGGCGTTCATCGAGGCCGCCGAGGCCAACTCGCGCAGCAAGAACATCCAGCCCGGCACCTACAAGCTGCGCAAGCAGATGAGCGGCGAGAGCGCGGTCACCGCGATGCTCGACCTGAAGAACCGGATCGTCAACGGGGTCACCATCCCGGAGGGTCGGACGGCGAAGAACGTCTACCAGCTGCTCTCCAAGGAGACCAAGATCCCGGTGAAGGACTTCGAGGCGGCGGCGAAGGACCCGCTCGCGCTCGGCGTGCCGGACTGGTGGTTCAAGCGCACCGACGGCAAGAAGGTCAAGCCGTCGATCGAGGGCTTCCTCTACCCCGACACCTACGAGATCCCGCCGAAGGCGACCGCGGAGACCATCTTGACGCTGATGGTCGAGAACTTCCTCGCCGTCACCGGCGAGATGCAGTTCGCCGACCGGGTGCAGAAGGAGCGCGGCGGCATCAGCCCGTACGAGGCGCTGATCGTCGCGTCGCTGGCCCAAGCCGAGGCGGGGAACAAGGACGACCTGGGCAAGGTCGCCCGGGTGGCGTACAACCGGGTGTTCGGCGAGTTTCCCTGCAACTGCCTGGAGATGGACGTCACGGTCAACTACTACCTGGAGCTGACCGGCCAGGACACCAAGACCTCCGCCCAGATGACCGAGGAGGAGTTGCTCGACACCAAGAACCCGTACAGCCGCAAGCTGCGGGGCTTGGTGCCCACCCCGATCAACAACCCGGGCAAGCAGGCCATGGAAGGCGCGATGGATCCGCCGGACGGCAAGTGGCTCTTCTTCGTGGCGATCGACAAGCAGGGGCACTCGGCCTTCGCGGAGACGATCGAGGAGCACGAGCGGAACAAGGTCAAGGCCAAGGAGGCCGGGGTCATCTGATGACGGCCGTACGGCGGGCGGGGGTGCTCGGGAAGCCCATCGCGCACTCCCTCTCCCCGGTGATCCACAACGCCGGCTACGCGGCGGCGGGGCTGGCCGGGTGGTCGTACACCCGGATCGAGTGCGCGGCGGCGGAGCTGCCGGACGTGGTCGCCGGCCTGGGCCCGGAGTGGGCCGGGCTGTCGGTGACGATGCCGGGCAAGGAGGCGGCGCTCGCGGTGGCCGACGAGGTCTCGCCGGTCGCCGCCGCCGTCGGCGCCGCCAACACGCTGGTGCACCGGCCGGACGGCTCCTGGTACGCCGACAACACCGACGTCGTCGGCATGGTCGAGGTGCTCACCGACGCCGGGGTGCGCCCCGGCGCGACGGTGACGGTGCTGGGCGCGGGCGGCACGGCGCGGGCGGCGGTGGCGGCGGCGGGGCGGCTGGACGCCCGCGCGGTGACCGTGGTGGCCCGCCGGCCGGCGGTGGTCGAGGAACTGCGCCCGGTGGCGCGCGCGGTCGGCGTGGAGATGGCCGGCGCGCCCTGGGCCGACGCGGCCGACCGGTGCCGCGCCGACGTGGTGGTCTCGACCGTGCCGAAGGGCGTCGCCGACCCGCTCGCGGAGACCGTCGCCTGGCGGCCGGAGACGGTGCTCTTCGACGCGCTCTACGACCCGTGGCCGACGCCCCTGGCCGCGTCCGCCCAGGCCGCCGGCTGCCGGATCGTCTCCGGGCTCGACCTCCTCCTGGCCCAGGCGGTCGGCCAGTTCGAGCACTTCACGGGCGTCGCCGCGCCCCGGGCGGCGATGGCCGCCGCGCTGGCCGCCGCCCGCGCCGCCTGACCGTCTTCGCCGGACGGGACCGTCCCCTGTGGTTGTCCAGGGCATCCTTAGGCGACGGTTAAGACGCGCTTACGTCCCGCTGTCCTGCCCACGTCGGGTGGTGGTCGTGGATACGCTGCTGAGCGTCACCGCCCGAGACACAGGGAGTGTTCCTTGAGCAGGCACGGACTGCACCGCCGCACCCGGCACCACGGCCCTCGGCGCAAGGCCGTGCTGCTCGGCGTCGTCGGCACCACCGTGGTCGCCGGCATCGCCGCCACCACGGTGCCGCTGCTGGCCGCCGACGACGTGTCGATCCGGGCGACGGCGGACACCACGGCGACGACGGTGCCGCAGGACGGCGACAACGGCGCGAAGAGCACGTTGGCGACCTGCGCCGCCCGCTGCGACGGCAACCCGCGCGGGGCTCGGGAGGCGGTCATCCGGTTCGCGGTGACCAGCCTGCCGGCGTCCGCCGTCAACGTCAGGGCCACGCTGCGGGTGCACGCCTGGCAGAAGTTCCCCGCGACGGTGACCGCGCACGCGTCCACAGCCGACGCCGGCGCGGCGCGCCCGGCGCCGCCGCCGCCGGGCCCGGCCCTGGACGCCGTGTCCACGGTGGCGGCGGGCTTCAACGAGTGGGACGTCTCGGCCCTGGTCAGGGGGAACGGCACCTGGACGGTCTCGCTGGCCCAGACCGGCCTGGAAACGCGGATCTACTGGGCGTCGACGGAGAACCGCAACCCCGACCTGCGCCCGCGCCTGGAGATCCGCTACGACGTCGGCGTCCCACCCACGCCGGCGGTCACCAGCGCCGCGCCCTCGCCGAGCCGGACGGTGGCGCCCACGCCCGCGCCACGGCCGACCCCCAGCGCCAGCCCGACCCGTGCCACGCCGCGCCCGTCGGCGACCCCGTCGGGCGGCACCGGGCGGTGCGGCGAGGTGTCGGGCAAGCTCGTCCCCTCGTGCGGCGCCTGGTGGGGGATGTACTCCCCGGCCGGCGCGGCCGACGGGTGGGACCACGGGGCGGCGGTCGCCGAGGTGGAGGCGCAGGTCGGGCGGAGGTTCGACATCGTGCACCGCTACCACGACTTCTCCGGCACCGGCAGCAACGGCGCGTTCCCGGACGCCTACCAGCGGCAGCAGATGCGCGAGGGCCGGCTGATGTTCTTCGCCTGGGAGTCCCGCATCTTCTCCTCCGGCACCGTGCTGACCTGGCGGGACGTCTACAGTGGCCGGTACGACGCCACCATCGACGCGGTCGCCGGACGGATCCGCGACACCGGCGTGCCGGTCTTCATGGGCTTCGACCACGAGCCGGAGGACGAGCCGGCGAAGGGCAGCGACGCCGACTTCGTCCGCGCCTGGCGGCACGTGCACGACCGGTTCGCGGCGGCGGGCGCCGACAACGCCGTCTGGGTGTGGACGATGATGGGCTGGTCCGGCCACTACGACCGGTACGCCGCCCTCTACCCCGGCGACCGGTACGTCGACTGGGTCGGCTACGACCCGTACAACTTCCACGTCTGCAACGGCAGCACGGTGTGGAAGAGCCCCGCCACCACCATCGGCGGCTTCTACCGCTGGCTGGACGAGCACCGCCTCGGCGTCGGCAAGCCGCGGATGCTCGCCGAGTTCGGCACCAACTTCAACGCGGCCGACCCGGACGCCAAGCGGCGCTGGTTCGAGGAGTTCCCGGCGGCGCTCAAGGCGCACCCGAAGATCAAGGCCGCGATCTACTTCAACTCCGCCGGGATGACCCGCCGGACGAGCACGTGCGACATGACGATGAACCACGACGCCTCGGCGGTGGCCGGGTTCGCCCGCGCCGGTCGCGACAGCTACCTGCGGCAGCCCACCGGAGGCAGTCGCTGACCGTCGGCACAGGCCGGCGGACGACCGGAAGAGTCGGACATCCGACAGAACACACGGTCTGTCGCTTGCGGAGGCACTGACCGCCCAATCGGCGGATATCGCCGAGCGGGGTGGGCGAGGCACGCTACGCGGGTCTTCTTCCACCTTGGAGGCGTAGCGTGCCCGAAATCCCGCGCTTCCGGCGATCCGCCGGATTCCGCACCCGGGCGGGGGTGGTCGCGCTGGTGACCGTCGCCGCCGTGCTGGCCGTCCCCACCGGGACCTCCGCCGCCGTGGTGCCGGCCCCCGAACCGGCGACCCTGGTCTCGGCGAACCCCGCCGACGCCACCCCCCACGCCAGGGACGGCGAGACCCGCGCCTTCGCGCAGGTCGGCTCCATGGTGTACGTCGGCGGCAGCTTCACCCAGATCCGGCAGACCGCCAGCGCGGCGTGGACGACGCAGCGCTACCTCTTCGCGTACGACCGGGCCACCGGGACGATCTCGACCGCCTTCCTGCCGGTGCTCGACGGCGCGGTCAACACGCTCGTCGCCGGGCCCGGCGGTACGCTGATCGTCGGCGGCGCGTTCAAGACCGTCAACGGCGTCTCGCGTAAGAACCTGGTGGCGCTCGACCCGGCCACCGGCGCGATCGTCGACAGCTGGGTCGGCCGCTCCGACGGCGGCACCGTCCGCGACCTGGCCCTGTACGGCAACCACCTCTACGTGGCCGGCGCGTTCAACTGGCTCAACGGCACCGCGCACGCCGGCCTGGGCCGGCTCAACGCCACCACCGGCGCGATCGACCCGACCTTCAACGTCAACGCCACCGTCGGGCGCCACGACACCACCTCGTACGTCTGGACCATCGACGTCGCCCCCGACGGCGCCACCCTGGCCGTCGGCGGCAACTTCATGTACGTCAACGACCTGCCGCGCAACCAGATGGCGCTGGTCGACCTGTCCGGCACGCCGACCCTGCTCGACTGGAGCACCGAGAAGTTCGTGCCGCCGTGCGCGTCGCCGGCGACCTTCGTGCACTACGTGCAGGACGTCAAGTTCGGCGCCGACAGCAGCTGGTTCGTCGTCGGCACCAACGGCGGCGCGGGCTGGCCGGCCGCGTACTGCGACGCGCTGGTGCGGTTCGAGACCGCGGCCCGGGGCGCCGGCCAGCTCGGCACCTGGGTCGACTACACCGGCAACGACACCATCACCTCCGTCGAGGTCGCCGACAACGTCATCTACCTCGGCGGGCACTTCCGCTGGCTGAACAACCCGAACGCCAGCGACCGGGCCGGTGCCGGCGCGATCGACCGGCTCGGCATCGCCGCGGTCACCCCGGCCACCGGCATGCCGGTGAACTGGAACCCCCGCCGCAGCGGCAGCGCGTCGATGCCGGCCGGCACCAGCAACTGGGGCTCCTCGGTGCCGGTGCTCTGGCGCGGCAGCGACGGCCTCTACTTCGGCCACAACTCCGACGGCATGGGCAACGAGTACCACGGCAGGCTCGGCATGTTCCCGCTGGCCGGCGGGCGCACCATCACCCCGAAGAACCCGCCGACCGCGACCACCGGCAACCTCTACGTCGGCACCGGGCCCGGCGAGCTGGCGAAGGTCCCGTTCGACGGCACCGCGGTCGGCGCCCCGACCACCGTCAGCCAGCCGAACTACACGGCGGCCGGCGCGACCTGGCGGGTGGCCGACCGGATCTACTGGTCGCACGCGGTCGCCGGCACCCCCACCGGCAGCCGGATCGACATCTCGATGTTCAACGGCGGCGCGATCGGCGTGCCGTGGGAGGCGTCCGGCTACAACGACTGGTTCAACCCGGCGGCGATGACCGGCGCGTTCTATCTCGACGGTCGCCTCTACTACACCCGGACGGGTGCCAGCGGCCTCTACTACCGCTACTTCGAGATCGACGGCAACTACCTCGGCGCCACCGAGTTCACCCTGCCCACCACCGGCGTCACCTGGTCGACCGTGCGCGGCATGGCCTGGGTCGGCGGCAGGATCGTGTACGGCGGCACCGACGGGACGCTGCGCAGCGTGCCGTTCGACCCGACGGCCGCCACGGCGGTCGACGGTGCGGCGGCGACGGTGATCTCCCCGGCGATCGCCGGGGTGACGTGGTCGACCCCGTCGACGTTCTTCTCCGTGCAGTGAGGGTCGACCGTTCGTAACGGGACGTCGGTAGATTGTTCACGTTGGGCCGGTGACGGATCAGCCGTCGCCGGCCCCACGACGTGGGGAGGGTCGTTGGTCGGCGCGGGTGGCATCCGCCGAGGGCTCCCGGTGCGGGTCGTCTTCGCGGTCAAGCGCGGCTGGTACCGGCTGCGCTACCCCCGGTTGAGGCTGGGCCGGGGCGTGGAGATCCGCGGCCGGATCCGGCTGCGCCGGGGCGTACGGGTGAGCATCGGCGACCGTACCCGGGTGAACAAGCTGGTCCGCTTCGCCGGCCCCGGCGAGGTGACGGTCGGCGCCGACTGCCTGCTGAACGCCACCTGGATCGGCACCTGGACGTCGGTCACGATCGGCGACCGGTGCCTGCTCTCGGACTGCGAGCTGCTGGACAACGACTTCCACAACCTGCCGCCCGAGCAGCGGCACGACCCGCCCGTCCCGGCCACCCGCGCCCCGATCACGATCGAGGACAACGTGTGGATCGGGGCGCACGCCCTGGTGCTGAAGGGCGTACGCATCGGCCGGGACAGCGTCGTGGGAGCCGCCACGGTGGTCCGCACGGACGTGCCGCCACGGGTCGTGGTCGCCGGAAATCCACAACAGACGGTGAAGAAGTTCCATGACTGATGTTCCTCCCGCTTCCTGGTCCGCCGACGTCCCCACCGGCGGCGGGGCGGGCCGCACCGTCACGCTGACCGACCTGCTCCGCGTCCCGCTGCACCGGATCCGGCTGGTGGCGGCCGTCGCCGCGGTCGGCCTGGCCGCCGCGCTCGGCTACGTGCTCCTCGTCCCCGCCGCGGTGACCGCCAGCGCGGTCGTGGCGGTCCGCCCCGTCGTCACGGACGCGTTCACGCCCAGCGGGGCAAACGCCGACCGGGCGGTGAACATGAACGTGGAGAGCGGCATCGCCACCGGCACCGAGGTGGTGCAGCGGCTCGCCGATGCGGGCGGGCTGGACCCGCGCGAGGTGCGCGACGCCCTGGAGGTGGAGGTGCCCACCGGCGGGCAGATCCTGCGCTTCGTCTACGCGGCCCCCACGGCCGAGCAGGCGGTGGAGAGTGCCAACCTGGCCGCCCGGACCTACCTGGACGTGCGCCGGGCGATGTACGAGAAGCAGCGGGAGGAGATGCTGCGGTCGTACGACGAGAGCATCAGCAAGGTGGTCGCCCAGCAGGCCGCCCTGCAGAAGCGGGTCAACAACGCCCGGGAGGGCGCCGTCGACGCGGCGGTGACCGAGCTGGCCGGCATCAACAACCAGCTCACCCAGCTCAACGCGGCGCGTACGGAGATCGCCGCCGTCGACGTCAGCCCCGGCTGGGTCACCCAGACCGCCGAGCGGGCCCTGGCCTCCTCCGCCGGCAACCGCCCGCTCTACCTGCTCGCCGGCCTGCTCGGCGGGACGCTGCTCGGCGTGGTGCTGGCGTACGCCTGGGAGTCCGTCGACCGGCGGATCCGGTCGGTGGACGACGGGCGCGACGCCACCGGCCTGCCGCTGCTCGGCACGGTGCGCAGCCGCGCGTGGCGCGGTCGCAAGGAGGCGGTCGACGCCGACATCCGGTACGTGGCGATGGCCATCGCCGAGCGGGTGCGCCAGCCCGCCCGGGTGTCGCTGCTGACCTCCCGCGAGGAGGACGCGACGGCCATCACCGCCGGGTTGGCGGTGGCCCTGGCGGCGGTCGGCCGGGAGGTCTTCGTCGCCGACGACAGCGGCCGCGCCGACCGGCTGCGCGACACGGTGCTCGCCGACCGGGAGCGGCTGCCCGCCGCGGCCGACCCGTCCCGTCCCGCTCTCCCCAAGCCCCGCCCGGCCGGCTCCGCGGACGCGGGAGCCGACGGCACGTCCCCGCCGGCGGCCCGCCGCCCGTCGCCGCACCCACCCGGCGCGCGCCCGTCCACCGACCCGGACGCCACGCTCACCCTGCCCCGGGTCGCCTCCTCGGCGAGCGGCGGGAACAGCCGGGTGACGGGCGCCGACCCGGTGACCGTGGGCGCGGGCAGCGTCCGGTTCGGCACCTGGCGACAGGGCGCCGACCACAGCCTCGTGCTGTTCAACGCCCCGCCGGCCGAGTCCGACGAGCGCGGCGTCGCCGTCGCCCGGCAGGGCACGGCGGTGGTGGTGGTCGAGCGCGACCGCACCCGGCAGAACGACCTGCGCCGGCTCGTGGAGCGGTTGCGCGCCGCCGGGGTCAACCCGCTCGGCTTCGTGCTGACCCGCAGCGGCCGGGGCTGAGCCTTGCCTGTCACCCGCGCGCCGGCCACGAGCGAGCCGGCCGGCGGCCCGGACGGCGCCGCCCCGCCGCCGCAGCCGCCGGCCCCGCCCCGGCTGCCACTGTGGCCGCTGGCGGCGATGTTCGGCCTGGTGCCGCTCTGGTGGCTGACCGGCGCGTTCTATCTCGGCTGGCCGTTGCTCGGCGCGCTGCTCTTCGCGCTGCTGGTGATCCGGGGGCGGGTGCCGCTGCCCCCGGCCGCCGGGATCTGGCTGCTGTTCCTGGCCGTCGTCCTGGTCAGCGCCACCCAGCTCCAGTCGCCGGCCTCGGTGCTGACCTTCGGCCTGCGGCTCGCCTTCTACGTCACCGCGCTCGTGGTCGGCGTCTACGTCTACGCGGTCGCCCGGGAACGCGCCGACCTGGTCGCGGTGCTCGTGCCGCTCTGCGCGTTCTGGTTCGCGCTGGTCGCGCTCGGCTGGCTGGGCGTGCTGGCGCCCCGGTTCGCGCTGACCACCCCGGTGGAGGTGCTGCTCCCCGGCGGCGTGGCCCGCACCCCGTTCATCCGGGACATGGTCCACCTGAGCACCGCCGAGTACAGCGAGCGGTCACTGAACCCGATCTACCGGCCGGCCGCGCCGTTCGCGTACACGAACAACTTCGGCAGCGCGTACGCGATGACCCTGCCCTGCGTGGTCGCCTTCACCATGCTGCGCCGGCGTGGCGCGCTGCGCTGGGCGCTGCTGGCGTCGCTGCCGCTGTCGCTGGTCCCGGCCTTCCTCACACTCAACCGGGCGATGTTCCTCAGCATCGGCGCCGGCCTCGCGGTGCTCGGCGTCCGGGCCGCCCTACGCGGCAACGTCCGGGTGGCCGCGTCGATCGTCGGCGTGGTGGTCATCGGCGGCGTCGCCACCCTGTTCATCCCGATCGCCGAACTGATCGGCAACCGCGTCGAGTCCAGCGACACGAACACCGACCGGCTCTCGCTCTACGTCGAGGTGATCCGCCGGGTGAAGGAGTCGCCGTGGCTCGGCTACGGCGCGCCGGTCAACGTGGACACCGTCACGGCCCAGGCGCCCATCGGCACCCAGGGGCAGCTGTGGATGGTGCTGTTCAGCCACGGCGTCCCCGCGCTGCTGTGCTTCCTCGCCTGGTTCGTCGTCGCCGCGTTGATCTGTGCCCGCGCCACGTCGGCCGCCGGGCAGTGGCTGTCCGTGGTGCCGGTGATCTGCCTGGTGCAGATCCCGTTCTACGGCATGGCCAACCAGAACCTCGCGGTCGCCTTCTTCGCCGTCGCCTTCGCGATGGTGCTCACCGAGCGGGAGGCGTCCGTCCGGCCGCACCACCCCCGCCCGGTCGGCCCGGGGGCGGTGCCGGCATGACCGCCGCCACCCGCCCGCCGGCCGGCACCGTCGCCCCCGCCGGCTCGCCGGCCGACGACACGGAGACCCGGCGCAGCGCCCGCAGCGGGGCCGCCGGGCTGGTCGGCGCGGCCACCAGCGGCCTCTTCGGCTTCCTGCTCGCGGTCGTCATCACCCGCGGCTACGGCACGGTCGGCTCCGGCGCGTTCTTCGCCGCGATCGGCGTGGTCACCGTCGCCACCGCCGTCTGCACCCTCGGCGCCGAGACCGGGCTGATGTGGGCGCTGCCCCGCCGCCGCTCCGGCGCCGGCGGCGACGCCGCCCGGGTGCTGCCGGTGGCGCTGTTGCCGCCGCTGCTGGCCGCGGTCGTCGTCGCCGTGGCCGGGGTGCTCACCGCGGACGCGCTCGCCCCGCGCCTCCTCGACGGATCCGACGCCGACGGAACGGCCCTGCTGGCGGCCAGTTTCTCCGCGGTGCCGGTGGTGGTGGCGATGACGCTGCTGCTCGCCGCGCTGCGCTGCGTACGCCCCATCCGGGCGTACGTCGGGGTGCAGTTCTTCCTGCTGCCGGTGGCGCGGCCGGTGCTGGTCGGCGCGGCGGTGCTCGCCGGCGGCGGCCTGCTCGCCGGCATGACCGGCTGGCTGGTCCCGGCGGCGCTCGCCCTGTTGGCCTGCCTGACGCTCGTCGCGGGCCCACTCGGCATCGGCCGGGGCGCGCTGCTGCGGCCGCAGCGCGCCGACTGGTCGGCCTTCTGGCGGTTCGCCCTGCCCCGCGCCGCCTCCGCGGCGATCGACGCCGGCAACATGTGGGTGGGCGTGCTGCTCACCTCGGTGCTGGCCGGCCCGGCCGACGCCGGCGTGTTCGGCGCCGTCGGCCGCTACATCCTCGCCGGCCAACTGGCCATGCAGGGGCTGCGGGTGGCGGTGTCGCCGCAGCTGTCCCGGCTGCTCGGGCGGGGGGAGCGGCGTGCGGCGGCCGCCGTGCACCGGCAGTTGACCACCTGGGGGCTGGTGCTGTCCTGGCCGGTCTACCTGCTGCTCGCCGTCTTCGGCCTGGCGTTCCTCCAGCTCTTCGGACCGAATTTCACCGCCGGCGCTCCCGCGATGACCGTGCTCGCGCTGGCCATGCTGGTCAACACCGGGGTCGGCAACGTGCAGAGTCTGCTGCTCATGGGCGGCCGCAGCGGCCTGCACCTGGCCGCCACGCTGGCCGGGCTGCTGGTCACCGTCTCCCTCGGCCTGTGGCTGATCCCGGCGCACGGCGCGACCGGCGCGGCCCTGGCCTGGGCGCTCGGCATCGCCACCGAGAACCTCACCGCGGCGTGCTGCGCCCGGGTCGTGGTCGGCCAGCCGCTGGTCGACGCGGCGATGCTGCGGGCCGGGGCGACCACCGTCGCCGGGGTCGGGTTCGCGGCGACGGTCGGGGTGCTGGCCGGCGGGCGGGGGATCGGCGGGCTGGCGGTGGCGGTGGGCGTGCTGGCCGCCGGCTGCGTCGGCTTGCTGACGTTGCCCCGGGTGCGACGCGGCATCCGGGTGACCATGGTGCAGATCCGTGGGCGGCAGGAGGCGGCCCCGGCCGCCGCCGGGCCCGCCCCGGAGGAGTCGAAGGGCAGGTGAGGTCCGTCGTGCCGTCCATCCGTGACCGGGTGAAGCAGCTCGTCCCGACCCAGGTGACGAACCGGGTGAAGGAGTCCCTCGTCGACTACGGGGTGCGCACCAGCGACCGGCGGCCGCTGCCGGACTTCCTCATCATCGGCACCAAGCGGGGCGGCACGACGTCGCTGTGGAACTACCTCATCCAGCACCCGCTGGTGCCCCGGCTCTTCCCGGCCTGGAACACGAAGTCCGCGCACTACTTCGAGGAGCACTGGCGGCGCGGCGAGGCGTGGTACCGGTCGCACTTTCCGACGCAGCGGCAGCGGGAGACGCTGGAGAGGCGGCACGGCGGGCCGGTCCGGGTCGGCGAGGCGGCACCGCTGTACATGTTCCACCCCCTCGCCGCCCAGCGGGTCGCCGCGCTGATGCCGTCGGTGCGGCTGATCGTGCTGCTGCGCGACCCGGTCGAGCGGGCGTACTCGCACTGGAAGGAACGGCGGACGCACGGCATCGAGCCGCTCGACTTCGCCGCCGCGCTCGCCGCCGAGGAGGAGCGCACGGCGGGGGAACGGGAGCGGCTGATCGCGGAGCCGGAATACTTCAGCGAGCCGTACGACTGGTACACCTACCGCGCCCGGGGCCGCTACCTTGAGCACCTGGAGCCGTGGCTGGAACGGTTCGACCGGGAGCGGATCCTCTTCCTGCCCAGCGAGGACCTCTACCGCGACGCCCGGTCCACCTACCGCCGCACGCTGGACTTCCTCGGCCTGCCCCCGCACGACCTGCCCGACTTCAAGGTCTACAACGACCGCCGCTCGGCGCCCCTGGAGCCGGTGGTGCGCGCCGAACTGACCGAGTACTACCGCCCGTACAACGACGCGTTGCGGCAGCGGCTGGGGCTGGACCTCGACTGGCCGGACCGGGCCGCGTGACGGCGCGGGTCGCCGCGCCGGCCGATCCCCGGTCCCGGACGGACGGGCTGGGCTGGGTCACCCGGGCGGTGTTCGGCGACGAGCGGCTCGCCCTGACCGTGGACGGCCCCCCGCCGCCCGGCCACCGCGCCGTCGCCCGGTACGCGGTCGTCCCGTCGGTCGCCTGGGCCCGGTTCCTGCTGCCGCTCGGCGCGCCCCGGGCCACGGCCGCCTCGCTGCTGGCGTACAACGCGTTGCGCCCGCCAAGGGTGCGGGCGGTGCGGGCCGCGCTCGGCGGGCTCGCCCGGATCGGCGCGGTCGACCTGGCCCCGTTCCCGCGGCTCACCGTGTCGCTGCCCGACGGGCTCGCCGCCGACGAGGTGCTGCTGGCGGGGCGGCTGGCCGGCGCGCTCGGCGGCCCGTCGGTGTACGCGGCCTGCGGCGTCCGCCCGCCGGACCCGAACCACAAGCCCACCCTGCAACTGTTCGACCCGGCCGGCCGGCCCCTCGGCTACGCCAAGATCGGCTGGAACGGCGCCACCCGGGCGTTGGTGGCCGCCGAGGCGGCGGCCCTGCGCGAGCTGCCGGCGGTGGCCGGGACGCCCGACCATCCGGCGGCGCCCCGGCTGCTGGCCGAGGTGACCGCGGCCGAGCAGGCCGTCGCGCTGGTCGAGCCGCTGCCGCCCGAGGTGCGGGGGGTCCCGGCCGGCGATCCGCCGCGGCTGGCGGCGCTGCTCGCGGTGGCCCGCCGGGGCCGCCCGCCGGCGCCGCCGCGCCCGTTGGCCGGGTCGGCCTTCCTGGCCCGGCTCGCCGCCGATGCGCAGCGGGCCGCCGCCGGCACGCCCGACGGGGCCCGGGCGGTCGCCGCCGTGGCCGCGCTGGCCCGCCGGCACGGGGACACGGCCGTCGAGTTCGGGCACTGGCACGGCGACTGGGTGCCGTGGAACCTGGGCGTGCACGCCGGCCGCCTGGTCGCCTGGGACTGGGAGCACAGCGGGCCGGACGTGCCGGTGGGCTTCGACCTGGCGCACGACGCGTTCCAGCGTGCCCTGGTGCTGCGGGGCGAGCCGGCGGCGACGGCGGCGCGGGCCGTCGACACGCACCTCGACCACCACGGCGGCGGGCTGGGGCTCGGGCCGGCGGCGCGCCGGCTGGTGGCCGACGGCTACCTGCTGGAGATGTGGCTGCGCACGTGGCGGCTCGCCGACGCCGGCGCGGGCTGGAACGCCGCGCTGCATCCCGCCCTGCTGGACGTCGTCGAGAAACGACATAGCGGCTGATCCGCCCGGTCGTCCTATTTCACCGGCGGAGGACCTGTGATCTGCTGGCGCGTGGCGCCGACCGAAACTCCAAGCGAACTTTGTGGGGAGTCGCGTGGAAACGACACTCGAGGACGCCGGCGATCCCGGAGTCCTGCTCCTGGTGGGCTCCAGCGGCGGCCACCTGGCCCAACTGCTCGCCCTGCGGCCGTGGTACGAACGCTGGCGCCGCTGCTGGGTCACCTTCGACACGCCCGAGGCGGTCTCGCTGCTCGCCGGCGAGGACCTGGTTCCGGCGCACCACCCGACCACCCGCAACGTGCCGAACCTGCTGCGCAACGCCGTCCTCGCCTGGCGGGTGCTGCGGTCGCGCCGGGTCGCCGCCGTGGTGACCACCGGAGCCGGGGTCGCCGTGCCGTTCGTGGTGCTGGCCCGGCTGCGTCGCATCCCGACCGTCTACATCGAGGTGTACGACCGGATCGACACCCCGACCCTGACCGCCCGGCTCTGCCGCCCGTTCCTGTCCGCGATGCTCGTGCAGTGGGACGAGCAGCGCCGCCAGTACCCCGAGGCCACCGTCGTGGGGACCCTGCTGTGACCGCCGAGAGCACCGGAACCGCCCCCGCGCACCGGGTCGCCCCCGGCCGTCCCCGGCCGTCGCAGGCGGGCCCCGTGCCCCGACCCCGCGACCACGACGACGTCGCCCGCGCCCGGCTGCTGGTCGCCGTCGGCACCGACAAGCACCCGTTCGGCCGCCTGGTCGGCTGGCTGGAGGAGTGGCATCCCGGCGTCGCCGAGGACGTCGGCCTGACCGTCCAGCACGGACACACCCGGGCGCCCGGCGTGCCCGGGGCGGTGCCGTTCCTCGGCCACGACGAGCTCCAGACCGCCATGGCCGAGGCCGACCTCGTGGTCTGCCACGGCGGGCCGGCCACCATCCTGGAGGCCCGCCGGCACGGTCACCTGCCGATCGTGGTGCCCCGGGACCCGACGCGGGGCGAGCACGTCGACGACCACCAGCAGCTCTTCGCCCGCCGCCTGGGCGCGGCCGGCATGGTGGCGCTGGCCGAGACCCGGGAGGCGCTGTTCGCGGCGCTCACCGCGGGGCTGGCGGACCCGTCCCGGTACGCCGTCGCGGCCGACCCGGCCGCGTCCGAGGCGCGCCGCGCCGCGGTGGAGCAGGTGGGGCGGATCGTGGAGGAACTGGTGGCCGCGTCGACCGGACGACGGCAGCGGGCGAGGTGGCGGCCGTGGGCACGGCCGGACCGGAACGGAGAACGACGATGACCGGACACCCGAGCGTCAGCGTGGTGGTGCCGACCCGGGACCGGCCCGAGCTGCTCCGGGCCGCGGTGCGGGCCGTCCTCGACCAGGACCACCCCGGCCCGGTCGAGGTGGTGGTCGTGTACGACCGGTCCGAGCCGGACGGCTCGCTGGCCGAGCTGTCCCGCCCGGACCGCCTGGTGCGGGTGATCCGCAACGAGCGCACCCCCGGCCTGGCCGGCGCCCGCAACTCGGGCATCCTGGCGGCCACGGGGGAGCTGGTCGCGTTCTGCGACGACGACGACGAGTGGCTCCCCGGCAAGCTGCGGGCCCAGGTCGAGGCGCTCGCCGCCGCCCCCGACGCGGAGTTCGTCAGCTGCGGCATCCGGGTCAGCTACGACGGCCACACCGTCGACCGGGCGCTGCCGAAGGACTCGGTCACCCTGGCCGACCTGCTGCGCGACCGGATGACCGAGCTGCACCCGTCCACCTTCCTGATCCGCGCCGCCGCGCTGCGGGACGGGTTCGGGCTGGTCGACGAGGAGATCCCGGGCAGCTACGCGGAGGACTACGAGTTCCTGCTCCGGGCCGCCCGCAGCGCGCCGCTGGTCAACCTGCGCACGCCGTACGTGCTGGTGCGGTGGCACAAGCGGTCCTACTTCGCGCAGCGCTGGGACACCATCTCCGAGGCGTTGCAGTGGCTGCTGGAACGCTACCCGGAGTTCGGCACGCAGCCGGCCGGCGAGGCGCGGGTCGCCGGGCAGATCGCCTTCGCCCGGGCCGCCTCCGGCGACCGGCGGGGCGCGATGCGGTGGGCCCGGCACACCATCCGGCGCAACCCGCGCGAGCCGCGGGCATACCTCGCCCTCGCCGTGGCCGGGCGGGTGGTCCGCGCCGACGCGGTGCTGCGCACCCTGCACAGGCGCGGCCGGGGCATCTGAGCCGGCGGGCCGACGACGCCGGATCCCGCGCCCGGGTCATCCAGGGGCCAGGGTCGGTGTTCCCGCCCGAGCGTCCTGTCCCGGCTTCGGGCGCCGGCCGCCCTGCGGACGGCGGCGTCCGTAGGGCGGGACGCGGCGGGCACCGCACGGCGGCGGCCACCGGGCGTGACAGACTGACCGCTGTGTTGCGCTGGTTGACTGCAGGGGAATCGCACGGTCCCGCCCTCGTCGCGTTGCTGGAGGGCGTGCCCGCCGGCGTCGAGGTGACCACCGGGGACATCGCCGGTGAGCTGGCCCGGCGCCGGCTCGGCTACGGCCGCGGTGCCCGGATGTCGTTCGAGCAGGACGAGGTCGAGATCATCGGCGGGCTCCGGCACGGGGTGACCCTCGGCAGCCCGGTCGCGATCCGGGTCGGCAACTCCGAGTGGCCCAAGTGGCGCACCGTGATGGCCGCCGACCCGGTCGACCCGGCGGAGCTGGCCAGTCAGGCCCGCAACGCGCCGCTCACCCGCCCCCGACCGGGCCACGCCGACCTGGCCGGCATGCAGAAGTACGGCCACACCGACGCCCGGCCGATCCTGGAGCGGGCCAGCGCCCGGGAGACCGCCGCCCGGGTCGCCGTCGGCACGGTCGCCAAGGCGCTGGTCCGGCAGGCGCTCGGCATCGAGATCGTCTCCCACGTGGTCGAGCTGGGCCCGGTCGCCGTCAAGCCCGGGCTGCGCCCGGCGCCCGAGGACGCCGCCCGCATCGACGCCGACCCGCTGCGTTGCCTCGACCCCGAGGCCAGCGCCCGGATGGTCGCCGAGGTCGACGCCGCGAAGAAGGCCGCCGACACCCTGGGCGGCGTGGTCGAGGTGCTGGCGTACGGGGTGCCGCCGGGTCTGGGCAGCCACGTGCAGTGGGACCGCAAGCTCGACGCCCGGCTCGCCACCGCGCTGATGTCCATCCAGGCGATCAAGGGCGTCGAGATCGGGGACGGCTGGCAGCAGGCGCGCTCCCGCGGCTCCGAGGCGCACGACGAGATCGTGCCCACCGCCACCGGCGTACGCCGGGTCACCGACCGGGCCGGCGGGCTGGAGGGCGGCATCACCACCGGCGAACCGCTGCGGGTGAAGGCCGCGATGAAGCCGATCTCGTCGCTGAACCGGGCCCTGGCGACGGTGGACGTCACCACCGGCGAGCCGGCCACCGCCATCAACCAGCGCTCGGACGTCTGCGCGGTGCCCGCCGCCGCGGTCGTCGCCGAGGCGATGGTGGCGCTGGTGCTGGCCGAGGCGGCCACCGAGAAGTTCGGCGGCGACTCCGTCGCCGAGATCCGCCGCAACCTGGCCGGCTACCTCGACGCGTTGGTGATCCGGTGAGCGCGGGCGGGTCGGTCGGGCGCGAGGGCGCCGGGCGGTGCCGCTGATGGCGCCGGTCTGCGTGCTGGTCGGGGCGCCGGGCTCCGGCAAGACCACCGTCGGGCAGGCGCTCGCGGGGCTGCTCGGGGTCGAGTTCCGCGACACGGACGTGGACATCGCGCGGCTCGCCGGCAAGCCGATCCCGGAGATCTTCATCGACGAGGGGGAGGCCCACTTCCGTGCCCTCGAACGGGCGGCGGTGGCGGCGGCGCTGGCCTCCTGCGAGGGGGTGCTGGCCCTCGGTGGCGGCGCGGTCCTCGCCGAGGAGAACCGCGCCGCCCTGGCCGGGCACCCCGTGGTGCACCTGTCCGTGGAACTGCCCGACGCCGTCAAGCGGGTCGGGCTGGGGGCGGGCCGGCCGCTGCTGGCGATCAACCCGAGGGCGACGCTGAAGCACCTGCTGGACCAGCGCCGCCCGCTCTACGCCGAGGTGGCCACCGCGACCGTGGTCACCGACGGGCGGGCCCCGGAGGAGATCGCCGCCGAGGTCGCGGCGCTGCTGAAGCACTGAGCGACCGGCCGGCCGCGGCGGGACGTGGCGTGGGGGCGGGGTCGGGGT
>NZ_JBFAVI010000105.1:0-23102 GCF_040679695.1 Micromonospora sp. NPDC052213 | reverse complement strand
CCCGCTCCAACGACGGCGCACCCGGCACACCACGCACCACATCCAGCAGCGACCAGTCCACGTACGGACGCAACGCCTCCGCACACGCCCCCAACTTCTCCGCGAACACCGGAGCCGTGTCGAGAAGCTCCGCGGCCATGCCCACCCACTGCGAACCCTGACCAGGGAACACGAACGCGACCTCACCGGGCGCACCGGCAACCCCGGTCACGACCTGCGACGCCGGCCGACCGTCGGCGAGCGCGTCCAACGCCGCGGTCAACTCGTCCCGACCGGAGGCGAAGACCACCGCCCGGTGGTCGAGGGGCGACCGCGAGACCGCCGAGGTCCAGGCGACGTCGGCCGGGTTCAGGTCGGCGTCGCCGGCGACGTACCCGGACCAGAGCTCGGCCTGGCGGCGCAGCGCGGTGCGGGTACGCCCGGTGAGCAGCACGGGCGCGGGCGCGGGAAGCTCCGCCCGCTCGGCGTCGGCGGGAGCCTCCTCGGGTTGTTCGAGGATGAGGTGGGCGTTGGTGCCGCTCATCCCGAACGAGGAGACGGCGGCCCGGCGGGGCCGGTCCACCGCCGGCCACGGCGTCGGTTCGGTGACCAGGGCGACCGCGCCGGCGGTCCAGTCGACGTGCGGGGTGGGCTCGTCCACGTGCAGGGTGGGCGGCAGCACACCGTGCCGCATCGCGAGGACCATCTTGATGATCCCGGCGATCCCGGAGGCGGCCTGGGTGTGCCCGATGTTCGACTTGATCGACCCGAGCAGCAGCGGGGCGCCGTCGCCCCGGTCCTGCCCGTACGTGGCGAGCAGCGCCTGCGCCTCGATCGGGTCGCCGAGGGTGGTGCCCGTACCGTGCGCCTCGACGGCGTCGACCAGGTCGGGGGTGAGCTTCGCGCTGGCCAGCGCCTGGCGGATGACCCGCTGCTGGGCGGGCCCGTTGGGGGCGGTGAGGCCGTTGCTCGCACCGTCCTGGTTGACCGCGGAGCTGCGGATGATCCCGAGCACCGGGTGACCGTTGCGGCGGGCGTCGCTGAGCCGTTCGAGCAGCAGCACGCCGACGCCCTCGGACCAGCCGGTGCCGTCGGCGGACGCGGCGAACGACTTGCACCGGCCGTCGGCGGCGAGGCCGCGCTGCCGGGAGAACTCGAGGAAGGCGCCGGGGGTGGCCATGACGGTGGCCCCGCCGGCGAGGGCCAGGCCGCACTCGCGTTCGCGCAGCGCCTGGCAGGCCAGGTGGACGGCGACGGACGACGACGAGCAGGCGGTGTCCACGGTGACCGCGGGGCCTTCGAGCCCGAACGTGTACGCGAGCCGGCCGGAGACGACGCTGGCGGCGGTGCCGGTGAGGACGTATCCCTCGACGCCGGGGGCGCGGTGCATGACGGCGGCGTAGTCCTGGCCGGAGGTGCCCATGAAGACGCCGGTGCGGCTACCCCGCAGCGACAGTGGCGCGATGCCGGCCCGCTCGAACAACTCCCAGCTGGTTTCCAGCAGCAGCCGCTGCTGGGGGTCCATGGCGACGGCCTCGCGGGGCGAGATGCCGAACAGGGCCGCGTCGAAGTGCCCGGCGTCGGACAGGAACCCGCCGGACGCGGTGTACGAGGTGCCGGGGTTGTCCGGATCGGCATGGTGCAGCCGGTCGAGGTCCCAGCCCCGGTCGGCGGGGAAGTCGCCGATGGCGTCGCCGCCGGCCGAGACGAACCGCCACAGCTCCTCCGGCGAGCTGATGCCGCCGGGGTAGCGGCAGCTCATGGCCACGATGGCCAGCGGCTCCGACTCCTCGGCGGTGACCTCGCGCAGCCGCTGGCGGGTCTGGTGCAGCTCGGCCATGACACGCGTCAGGTACCCACGGAGCCGTTCTTCGTCCGACATGGTCGGTCCCGAGCCCTCGTTCTCCACCGGCACGTTCGCCATGGTTGGTCTCACTTCCTCGTTCATTACCGGTAGGTGACGCGTGCCTCAGGAAAGCCCGAGGTCCCTGTCCAAAAGATCGAAAAGCTCCTGGTTGCTGGCCGTCCGCAGCCGGTCGGCCACGTCGGCGGCCTCGTCGGGCCGCTCGCCGGCGCCCCGCTCGGCGGCGCCGAGGCGCTCCAGCAGCCGGTGCAGCCGCATGGTGATCCGCACCCGGCCGATGTCGTCGGCCTCGCGCCGGGCGAGCGCCTCCTCCAGCCGGTCGAGCTCCTCGACGGTGGGCAGCGCCTCCACCGATGCCTCGCTGACCAGTTCGGCCCGCAGGTGCTCGGCGAGGGCCTGCGGGGTCGGGTAGTCGAACACCACCGAGCTGGCCGGGCTGAGGCCGGTGGCCTTCGCCAGCCGGCCGCGCAGCTCCACGGCGGTCAGCGAGTCGAAGCCGAGGTCCCGGAACGGCCGGTCGGCCTCCAGGGCGTACGGGCTGTCGTGGCCGATCACCTCGGCGGCGGCGGTGCGGATCAGGTCGACCAGCAGCCGGTTCTGCTCGCTGGTGGTGAGGTCGGCGAGCCGCTTACGCAGTCCGGTGAGCACCTCGTCGCCGCCCTCGTCGGCCGGGTCGGGACCGGTGCGCAGCGCCGCCACCTCGGGCAGGTCGCTGATCAGCGGCCGGGGCCGGGCGGAGGCGAAGACCGGGGCGAAGCGGGCCCAGTCGACGTCGGCGACGGTGAGCACCGCGCCGTCCCCCTCGACCGCGGCGCGCAGGGCGGCCATGGCCGGCTCCCGGTCGAGCAGCGTGACCCCGCGCCGGCTCATCGCCACAGCGAGGTCGTCGCTGATCATGCCGCCGCCGGCCCACGGCCCCCAGTTGACCGAGAGCACCCGGGCCCGGCCGGCGGGCCGGGACTGCGCCCAGGCGTCGAGGAAGGCGTTGCCGGCGGCGTACGCGCCGTGGTCGCCGACGCCCCAGGCCGCCGCGATGGAGGAGAAGTAGACGACCAGCTCCAGGTCGTCCGGGTCGAGCAGCTCGTCGAGGTGGCGGGCGCCGGCGGTCTTGCCGGAGACCACGTCGGCGAGCTCGTCGGCGGTGACCACGGCGACGGGGTTGAGGCGTCCGACGCCGGCCGCGTGCACCACGGCGCGTACGGTCTCGCCGTCACGACGCAGCCCGTCGACCAGGGCCGCGACGGCGTCCCGGTCGGCGAGGTCGCAGGCGAGCACGGTGGCCTGCGCGCCCAGGTCGGCCAGCTCGGCGACGGTGTCGGCGACGCCTGGGGCGTCCGCGCCGCGCCGGCTGACCAGGATCAGGCGCCGGGTGCCGTGCCGGGCCAGCCACGTCGCGGCGTACCGGCCGATGGCGCCGGTGCCGCCGGTGATGAGCACGGTGTCCGGCGGCTGCCAGGCCGGGGCGTCGGACGCCTCGGCGCGGGCCGCCCGGGCCAGCCGCCGCAGGTGCGTGCCCAGGGGGCGGACGGCGAGCTGGTCCTCGGCGTCGGTGTTGGTCAGCGCCCGCAGCAGGTGCTCCCCGGTGGTGGCGTCCAGCTCGGCCGGCAGGTCGAGCAGGCCACCCCAGTGCGCGGGGTGCTCCAGGGCGGTGACCAGGCCGAGGCCCCAGGTGGTGGCCTGGGCCGGGTGCGCGATGGCGTCGCCGGGGCCGGTGCTGACGGCCTGCCGGGTGAGCAGCCACAGCGGCCCGGCCGGGGCGCCGTCGGCGACGGCCTGGACGAGGGCGAGGTTGCCGGTGAGCCCGGCGGGCACGTTCGGGTGGTCGGGGTGGGCGCGCTCGTCCAGGGCGAGCAGCGAGACGATCCGGGTGGGTGGGCCGGCGGGCAGCAGCCCGGCCAGCTCGGCCCGGGTGACGGCCGCGGGGTCGACCGCGACGCTCCGTACGTCGCCGCCGTGCGCGCCGATCAGCTCGGCGATCCGGTCGGCCGTCTCCGCCGCCGCGCCCGCCGGGACGACCAGCAGCCAGTCCCCCGTGGCGTCGCCGGCGGTGAGCCGCCGCTGCGGCCAGGTGATCCGGTAACGCCAGCCGTCGACCAGCGCGTCGGCCTGCCGCCGGCGGTGCCACTCGGCGAGGGTCGGCAGTTGGGCGCGCAGCGGCTGGTCGGGGTCCACGCCGAACCGGGCCGCCAGTCCTTCGCCGTCGCCCGCGGCCACGGCCTGCCAGAACGCCTCGTCGGCGGTGCCGGCCACGGCGGTGGCCTGCCCGGCGGCCCTGACCACGTCGCCGTCGCCGACGGGCCAGTACCGCCGGTGCCGGAACGCGTACGTGGGCGGCTCGGCCGGGTCGGCGGTGGGCAGCACCGCCGCCCAGTCGACGCGTACGCCGTGGCAGTGCAGCCGGGCCAGCGCGCCGAGCAGGGCGGCCACCTCTCCCCGGCCTCGACGCTGCGTCCCGGTGACGAGCGGGCCGTCGTCGGGCAGCGCGTCGGCGGCCAGGGCGGTGAGCACGGTGTCGGGGCCGACCTCCAGCAGGGTGCCCACCCCGAGGTCGCGCAGGTGGGTGACGGTGTCGGCGAACCGGACCGCCTCCCGCACGTGCCGCACCCAGTAGTCCGGGGTGCAGACCACCTCGGGGTCGGCGACCCGGCCGGTCAGGTTGGACACCAGCGGCACGGTCGGCGGGGCGTAGTCACAGGTGGCGGCGACGGCGGCGAACTCGGCCAGCATCGGCTCCATCAGCGGGCTGTGGAACGCGTGGCTGACGTTGAGCCGCTTGACGCGTACGCCGAGCGCGGTGAAGTGCTCGGCCAGTTCGGTGAGCGCGTCGCCGTCGCCGGAGACCACCACGGCGGCCGGCCCGTTGACGGCGGCGACGGCCACCCGGTCGACGTACGGGGCGAGGGTGTCGGTGACCTCGGCCTCGCCGGCGGCGACGGCGAGCATCCCGCCGCCGGCCGGGAGGGCCTGCATGAGCCGGCCCCGGTGGCCGACCAGGGCGCAGGCGTCCGGCAGGGTGAGCACCCCGGCCACGTGCGCGGCGGCGATCTCGCCGACGGAGTGCCCGGCGACCAGGTCGGGACGGACGCCCCAGCCCGCCAGCAGCCGGTGCAGCGCCACCTCGACGGCGAACAGCCCGGCCTGGGTGAAGACGGTCTGGTCCAGCAGCGCGGCCTCGGCGCTGCCGTCGGCGGCGAACAGCACCGTCTTGAGCGGCCGGGGCAGGTGGGCGTCGAGGTGCTGACAGACCTCGTCGAGTGCCTCGGCGAAGACGGGGAACGTCTCGTACAGCTCCCGGCCCATTCCCGCGTGCTGCGCGCCCTGCCCGGAGAAGAGCGCGGCGACGGTGCCGCCGGACGCGGCGACGTCCCGGGTGAGGCTCGGGTGGGTCTGCCCGGCGGCGAGCGCCCGCAGCCCGGCCACGTACGTGTCCCGGTCGGCCGCGAGGAGCACCGCGCGGTGCCGCAGGTGGGACCGGCCGGTGGCCAGGGCCCGGGCGACGGCCGCGTCGGCGGCGGGCTCGGTGGACGCCCACTCGGCGAGCCGGGCCGCCTGGGCGCGCAGCGCGTCCTCGTCGGTGCCGGAGACCGCCCAGGGCAGCAGCGGCGGCGCCGGGGGCCGCGCGGTGTCGGTCCGTGGCGCGTCGTCCGTCCGCCGCGCGTCGTCCTCGGCCGGCGGGGCCTGTTCGAGGATGACGTGGGCGTTGGTGCCGCTGACCCCGAACGACGACACCGCGGCCCGGCGCGGCCGGTCCACGACGGGCCACGGCTGGGGCTCGGCGAGCAGCGCGACCGCGCCTTCGGACCAGTCGACCTGCGGGGTGGGCTCGTCGACGTGCAGGGTGGGCGGCAGCACGTCGTGCCGCATGGCGAGGACCATCTTGATCACCCCGGCGACGCCCGCCGCCGCCTGGGTGTGGCCGATGTTCGACTTGATCGAGCCGAGCCACAGCGGCCGGTCGGCGGGCCGGTCCTGCCCGTACGTGGCGAGCAGGGCCTGCGCCTCGATCGGGTCGCCGAGGCGGGTGCCGGTGCCGTGGCCGTCGACGACGTCCACGTCGGCCGGGGAGAGCCGGGCGTTGGCCAGGGCCTGCCGGATGACCCGCTGCTGGGCGGGCCCGTTGGGGGCGGTGAGCCCGTTGGACGCGCCGTCCTGGTTGGTCGCGGAGCCGCGTACCACGGCGAGCACGCGCCGGCCCTCGCGCCGGGCGTCGGAGAGCCGCTGCAGGAGCAGCAGGCCGACGCCCTCGCCCCAGCCGGTGCCGTCCGCCGCCGCGGCGAACGCCTTGACCCGCCCGTCGGCGGCGAGCCCGCGCTGCCGGGAGAACTCGAGGAACGCGCCCGGCGTCGACATCACCGTGACGCCGCCGGCCAACGCGAGATCACACTCGCCGGAGCGCAGCGCCTGCGCGGCCAGGTGCAGTGCGACCAGCGACGACGAGCACGCCGTGTCCACCGTGACCGCGGGGCCCTGCAGGCCGAACGTGTAGGACAGCCGGCCGGAGACGACCGCCGCGGTGTTGCCCGTCGCCTGGTAGCCCTCGGTCTCGGCCCGCGCGGCCATCAGCAGGGTGGCGTAGTCCTGCCCGTTGGTGCCGACGAAGACGCCGGTGCTGGTCTCCCGCATGTCCGTGGGGGCGATGCCGGCGCGCTCGAACAGCTCCCACCCGGTCTCCAGCAGCAGCCGCTGCTGCGGGTCCATCACCAGGGCCTCACGGGGCGAGATGCCGAACAGGCCCGGGTCGAACCCGCCGACGTCGGCGACGAAGCCGCCCTCCCGGACGTACGAGGTGCCGGGGGTGTCGGGGTCGGGGGCGTAGATGGCGTCGAGGTCCCAGCCCCGGTCGGCGGGGAAGGGGGCGATGGCGTCGCGGCCCTCGGCCACCAGCCGCCACAGGTCCTCCGGGCTGGTCACCCCTCCGGGGTAGCGGCAGCTCATGGCGACGATGGCGATCGGCTCGTCCAGCGCGGCGACGGCCTGCGTGGGGGCGGCCGACTCGTCGGTCACGCCGAGGATCCGGTCGGCCAGCCAGCCGGCGAGCAGGGACGGGGTGGGCCGGTCGAAGACCAGCGTGGCGGGCAGCCGCAGCCCGACCGCCTCGCCCAGCCGGTTACGCATCTCCACCGCGCTGAGCGAGTCGAAGCCGATCTCGCGGAACGGCCGGTCCACACCGATCGCCTCGGCGGAGGCGTGCCCGAGCACCGCCGCGGCGTGCATCCGGACCAGCTCCAGCAGGGTGCGGCGGCGCTCCGGCTCGGCCAGGCCGGCGAGCCGGCCGCGCAGGGGGGACGCCTCGGCCGGCTCGTCGTGGTCGCGGGCACGGGCGGCGGCGATGATCCGGGCGACCTCGGGAACGTCCTCGATCAGTGGCCGGGGGCGGGTCATCGCGTAGGTCTGGTGGAACCGGTCCCAGGCGATGTCGGCCACGGTGAGGGCGGCCTCGTCGTGGGCGAGGGCCCGGGCGAGCACGGCGACGGCCAGGTCGGGGCGCATCGGCCGGACGCCGGAGCGGAACATGTGGTCGGCGGCGCCGTCGGTCTCCACCATGCCGCCGCCGTCCCAGGCGCCCCAGGCCACGGCGGTGGCCGCGAGGCCCCGGCGACGCCGGTCCTCGGCGAGCGCGTCGAGGAACGCGTTGCCGGCGGCGTAAGCGCCCTGCAGGCCGCCGCCCCAGACGCCCGCCCCGGAGGAGAACAGGACGAACGCGCCCAGGTCGCCGCCGAAGGTCTCGTCGAGGTTGACCGCGCCGGCCACCTTCGCGCGCAGGCCGTCGGCGAGCTGGGTCAGGTCGGTGCCGGCGAGCGGGCCCGCGAGGGCGACCCCGGCGGCGTGGAAGACCGCGTCGATCCGGACGCCCTGCCCGGCGAGCCGGTCGACGAGGCCGCGCAGCGAGTCGAGGTCGGCCACGTCGCAGGCCGCCACGGTGACGGTCGCGCCGAGCGCGGTCAGCTCCGCCTCCAGTTCGGCCGCACCGGCCGCCGCCGGGCCCTGCCGGCTGGTCAGCACCAGGTGGGACGCGCCGCCGCGGGCGAGCCAGCGGGCCACGTGCGCGCCGAGCGAGCCGAGGCCGCCGGTGACCAGGACGGTGCCGGCGGGACGCCAGCCGGTGGCCGCCGGCGGGGTGTCCGTGCCGGCGCGGACGAGCCGGCGGGCGAACAGGCCGGAGGGGCGGACGGCGATCTGGTCCTCGTGCCCGGCCCCGGCGAGGACGGCGCCGAGCCGGCCCCGCGAGCTCCGGTCCAGGGCGGCCGGCAGGTCGACCAGGCCGCCCCATCGCTCGGGGTGTTCCAGGGCGACCACCCGGCCGAGGCCCCACACCGGGGCCTGCCGGGGGTGGTCGAGCGGATCGGCGCGACCGGTGGAGACGGCACCGCTGGTGGCGCACCACAGCGGGGCGGTGATCCCGAGGTCGCCGAGGGCCTGCACCAGGGCGAGCGTGCCGGCCAGCCCGGCGGGCACCACGGGACGGTCCGGGTGGCCGGTCTCGTCGAGGGCGAGCAGGGAGAGCACGCCGGTGACGGCGTCGGTGGCGAGGTGGGCGAGCTGCCCGGCCAGCGACGCGCGGTCCGGGTCGGCGACGGTCACCGGGACGACGTCCGCCCCGGCCTCGCCGAGGGCCTGGGCGACCTGCCCGACCAGCGGGTGGTCGGCGTACGCGGCGGGCGCCACGAGCAGCCAGGTCCCGCCGAGCCGGGCGGAGGACGCGGCGGTGAGGGGCTTCCAGTGCACGCGGTAGCGCCAGGCGTCCACCGTGGACTCGTCGCGGCGGCGCTGCCGCCACCCGGAGAGCACCGGCAGCGCCTCGCCGAGCGTCCGCGCCGCGGTCCCGTCGATACGCATGGCGGCGGCGAGGGCGTCCGCGTCGGCCCGCTCCACGGCGTCCCAGAACTGGCGCTCGGCGGGGTCCTCCACCGTGGCTGCCGGGCCGGTGCGCAGCGGCGCCTCGGGCCAGTACCGCTGCCGGTGGAAGGCGTACGTCGGCAGCGGCACGGCCGGTCCGGTACGCACGCCGCAGACGGCGTTCCAGTCCGCGTCGACGCCGTGTACGTGCAGCTCGGCGAGGGCGGCGAGCATCCGGGGCCAGCCGCCCTCGTCGTGGCGCAGGGTGTCCACCACGGCCGCCTCGTGCTCGCCGGCGTCGGCCGTCTCCCGCATCCCGGAGCTGAGCACCGGGTGCGGGCCGACCTCCAGGAAGACCTGGTGGCCGTCGGCGAGCAGGCTGCGCACGGCCCGCTCGACGTCCACCGTCTCCCGCAGGTTGCGGAGCCAGTAGTGGGCGTCGAGGGTGGTGGTGTCGGCCTGCCGGCCGGTCAGCGCGGAGTAGAAGGGCAGCTCGGCGGGGCGGGCGGTGATCCCGTCGAGGGCGCTCAGGAACCGGTCGGCGACAGCCTCGATCCGCGCGGGGTGGAGGGCACCCTCGACGTGGAAGGCGTCGACCGTCCCGCCCTCGTTGGCGAGGTCGACCAGCACCTGGCTGCGCAGGGCCACGATCCGGGCGGCGTCCTCCAGGGAGAGGGCGCCGGCCACGCAGGCGGCGGCGATCTCCCCCTGGGCGTGCCCGACCACCGCGGCCGGCCGTACGCCGAGTGAGCGCCACAGCCGGGCCAGGGAGACCGTCACCGCCCAGAGGGCGGGTTCCAGCACGCCGGACGCGGCCAGCGGCGGGGCGCCCTCGGCGCCGCGCAGCACGTCGGTCAGCGACCAGCCGACCCAGGGCGCGAGGACGGCCTCGCACTCGGCCATCGACGCGGCGAAGACCGGGGAGCTGTCCAGCAACTCCACCGCCATGCCGGGCCACGGCGAGCCGTCTCCGGGGAAGACGAAGACGGGGGCGGTGTTGCGCAGGGCCGTACCGGTCACCACGGCGGGGACGGCCTGGCCGTCGGCGATCGCGGTGAGGCCCCGGGTCAGCTCGGCCTGGTCCCGGCCGAGCACCACGGCCCGGTGCGGGAACGAGGCCCGCGTGGTCGCCAGGGCGTACGCCACCTCGTCCGGCTGGATCTCGGGGTGCGCGGCGAGGTGCGACCGCAGCCGGACGGCCTGCTCCCGCAGGGCGGTCCGGTCCGCGGCGGACAGCACGAGCGGGACGAGCCCGGCGTCGGCGGCGGTGCCGGGCCGGAACTCCGCCACGACCGTGGGCTCGGGGGCCTGCTCCAACACCACGTGGGCGTTGGTGCCGGAGATCCCGAACGAGGACACGGCAGCCCGGCGCGGCCGGTCGACGGCCGGCCACGGGGTCGCCTCGGTGGCCAGGGTCACGGCACCGGCGGTCCAGTCGATGTGCGGGGACGGCTCGTCGACGTGCAGGGTCGGCGGGACGATGCCGTGCCGCATCGCGAGGACCATCTTGATCACACCGGCCACGCCGGCCGCGGCCTGCGTGTGGCCGATGTTCGACTTGACCGATCCCAGCAGCAGCGGCCGGTCACCCGGCCGGTCCTGCCCGTACGTCGCCAGCAACGCCTGCGCCTCGATCGGGTCACCCAGGGTGGTGCCGGTGCCGTGCGCCTCCACGGCGTCCACGTCCACCGTGGACAGGCGGGCGTTCGCCAGGGCCTGCCGGATCACCCGCTGCTGCGACGGCCCGTTCGGCGCGGTCAACCCGTTCGACGCGCCGTCCTGGTTCACGGCGGTCCCGCGAACGACGGCCAGGATGCGCCGGCCCTCCCGCTGGGCGTCGGAGAGCCGCTGCACGAGCAGCACGCCCGCGCCCTCCGCCCAGCCGGTGCCGTCGGCGGAGGCGGCGAACGACTTGCACCGCCCGTCCTGCGACAGCGCGCGCTGCCGCGAGAACTCGACGAACGTGCCCGGGGTGGCCATCACGGTCACGCCGCCCGCGAGGGCCAGATCGCACTCCCCCGACCGCAGCGCCTGCGCCGCGAGGTGCAGCGCGACGAGGCTGGAGGAGCACGCCGTGTCGACCGTGACCGCCGGGCCCTCGAGGCCGAACGTGTACGCCACCCGGCCGGACAGCACGCTGCCGGAGGTGCCGGTGCCGATGTAGCCCTCCACCTCGGCGGGCAGGTCCATCAGGCGGGACGCGTAGTCGTGGTACATGACGCCCGCGAACACGCCCGTCCGGCTGCCCCGCAGCCGGTGCGGGTCGAGGCCCCCCGACTCGAACGCCTCCCACGAGGTTTCCAGCAGCAGCCGCTGCTGCGGGTCCATCGCCAGCGCCTCGCGCGGCGAGATCCCGAAGAAGCCCGGGTCGAACTCGGCGGCCCCGTACAGGAATCCGCCCTGCCGGGTGTACGACGTACCGCTGCTGTTCGGGTCCGGGTCGAACAGCGAGTCCAGGTCCCATCCCCGGTCGGCCGGGAACTCGCCGATCCCGTCCCCGCCCGTGGCCAGCAACTCCCACAGCTGGTCGGGGCTGTCGACCCCGCCCGGGTACCGGCAGGCCATGCCGACGATCGCGATGGGCTCGCCGAGGCCGGTGCCCGTGGCCGCCTCGGCGGCGGGGACCGTGGCCGCCCGACCGCCGGCCAGCTCGGCGTAGACCTGGCCGGCGAGGATCCGCGCGGTCGGGTAGTCGAACACCAGCGTCGACGGCAGCCGAAGCCCCGTCGCCGCGTTGATCCGGTTGCGCAGTTCCACCGCCGTCAGCGAGTCGAAGCCCAGCTCCCGGAACGCCCGGTCCCCCGGCACCGCCTCGGCGGCGCCGTGCCCGAGGACCTGGGCGACCAGGCCGCGGACGAGGGCGTCGACCTGCTCGCGGGCCTCCTGCGGGTCCAGTCCGGCCAGCCGGTCGGCCCAGTTGCCCCGGCCCGCCTGCCGGCGGGCGTTGACCGCGCCCAGCAGCACCCGCAGCAGCGACGGCACCCGGCCGGCGACGACCTGTGCCCGCATCGCCGCCACGTCGATGACGGCCGGTACGAGCACGGGCCGGTCCGCGGCCAGGGCGGCGTCGAACAGCTCCAGGCCCGTGTCGGTGCTCATCCCGGTGATGCCGGACCGGGTCGACCGGGCGCGGTCGGCGTCGCTCACCGACGCGGCCATGCCGGCGGTGTCCCACATGCCCCACGCCAGGCTGACCGCCGGCAGGCCGGCCTGCCGGCGGTGCACCGCCAGCGCGTCGAGGAACGCGTTCCCCGCCGCGTACGCGGCCTGTCCCGGGGAGCCCAGCACGCCCGCCGCGGAGGAGAACAGCACGAACAGGTCCAGGTCCAGGCCGAGCGTCGCCTCGTGCAGCCACCAGCCGGCGGCGACCTTCGGGGCCAGCACGCCGGCCAGCCGCTCCGGGCTGATCGCCGAGACCACGCCGTCGTCGAGTACGCCCGCGGTGTGCACCACGCCGGCCAGCCGGCCGCTGACGCCGGCGACGAGCGCCGCCACCTGGTCGCGGTCGGTGACGTCGGCGGCGACGACCTCGACCCGGGCGCCCAGGCCGGTGAGCCGCTGCGCCAGCGCGTCCGCGCCGGGGGCGTCAGGGCCCCGCCGGGACACCAGCAGCAGCGACTGCGCCCCGTACGCCGTGACCAGGTGCTCCGCCACGAGGGCCGCCAGCGCCCCCGTGCCGCCGGTGACCAGGACCGTGCCGTCGCCGAGGGCCGGCGCGTCCCCCTCGGCGGGGAGCGTGGCGCGGGCGAGACGGGGGGTCAGGACCGCGTCGGCGCGCAGCGCCACCTGCCCGCCGGTGGCGGGCAGGTCGTCGGCGACGCCGGCCAGCACGGCGAGGGTGGCGGCGTCCGGGTCACGGTCGAGGTCGGCCAGTACCAGGCGCTCCGGGTGCTCGGACTGCGCCGAGCGGAGCAGGCCCCACACGGCGGCGCCGGGCAGGTCGGCGACCTGGTCGGCGTCGCGGGCCGCCACGGCGCCCCGGGTCAGCACCACCAGTCGGGAGTCGGCCAGGGCGTCGGCGGCGAGCCACGCCTGCACCACCCCGAGCACGTCCGTGGTCACCGCCCGGACCGATCCCGGCACGTCAGGGCCGGACGGGGTGGGCACCGGCAGCACGAGGATCCGCGGCGGTTCCGCACCCGTTCCGGCCGCGGCGGCCAGCACCGCCGCCACGTCGGCGAACGCGGGCAGGCCGGCGTCGTTCGGCTGGTCCGGGCCGGCGAGCAACGCCCAGCCGGTCAGGTCCTCGACCGCCGTGACCTCCTCGGCCTGCCAGACCACCTCGAACATCGACCGGGCCGCCGCGCCCGGGGCGGTCACGCCGGTCATCTCCCGCAGGACCAGGGAGTCCACGGAGACGACCGGCGCGCCCGTGGCGTCGGCGGCGACCAGCCGCACCGCCGAGCCGGCACGGGACAGCCGCACCCGCAACGCCGACGCGCCGGACGCGTGCACCTGGACGCCCTCGAACGCGAACGGCACCCGGGGGCCGTCGCCCGCACCGGCGAGCAGCAGCCCGACGGGGTGCAGGGCGGCGTCCAACAGCGCCGGGTGCACCCCGAAGGCGCCGGCGGCGTCCGCCACGTCCTCCGGCAGGGCGACCTCGGCGTACACCTCGCCGTCGCCGGTCCACAGCCGGCGCAGACCCCGGAACGCCGGCCCGTACGCGAGGCCGCGCCCGGCCACCGCGTCGTACCAGTCGTCGAGCCGCACCTCGGTCGCGGCGGCGGGCGGCCACGCCTCCAGGCCGGGTTCCTCGGCGGCGGCGGGTTCCAGTACGCCCTCGGCGTGCCGCACCCAGCCGGCGTCCGGGTCCTCCTCGGACTGGGCGTGCACGGTCACCGCGCGGACGCCGGCACCGTCGGCCGGGCCGACGCGCACCTGCACCCGCATGCCCCCGACCGGGGGCAGCGTCAGCGGCGCGGCGACGGTCAGCTCCCGTACGCGGGAGGCGCCGATCTCGTCGCCGGCCCGCACCACCAGCTCGACCAGCGCCGTGCCGGGCACCACCACGACGCCGGAGACCGCGTGGTCGGCCAGCCACGGGTGGGTGGCCAGCGACAGCCGGCCGGTGAGCAGCACCATGTCCTCGCCGGCGACGGAGACCGCCGCGCCGAGCAGCGGGTGCCCGGCCGCACCGAGTCCGGCGCCGGACACGTCGGCGAGCCGGCCGACCGGCTCCAGCCAGTACCGCTCGTGCTCGAACGCGTACGTGGGCAGGTCCACCCGGCGGGCGCCGGCGTCGGCGAGCAGCGCGTCCCAGTCGACGGTGAGGCCGTCGGCGTGCAGCCGGGCGAGCCCCTCCAGCACGGCGCGGGGCTCCGGCCGGTCCTTGCGGACCAGCGGCACCAGCACCGCCGCCGGGTCGGTGAGGCAGCTCTGGGCCATGGCCGTGAGCACGCCGCTGGGCCCCAGCTCGACGTACGTGCCGACGCCGGCCTCGGCGAGCTGCTGGACGGCGTCGGCGAAGCGTACGGCCTCCCGGACGTGCCGCACCCAGTAGCCGGGGCTGCACAGCTGCTCCGGCTCGGCGATCCGGCCGGTCACGTTCGACACGATCGGCACGGTGGGCGGGCGGAACGTCAGGCCCTCGGCGACCGCCGCGAACTCGGCGAGCATGGGCTCCATCAGCGCGCTGTGGAAGGCGTGGCTGACCCGCAGCCGGTGCGTGGGCGTTCCCCGGTCGGCCCAGAGCGCGGCCAGTTCGTCGACGGCCTGCGCGTCGCCGGAGACGACGACGGAGGTGGGCCCGTTGACGGCGGCGATGTCGACGCGGCCGGTCACGCCGGACAGCGACTGGGCCACCGACGCCTCGTCGGCGGCGACGGCGAGCATCGCCCCGCCGGCCGGCAGGGCCTGCATGAGCCGGCCCCGGGCGGCGACCAGCGCAGCCGCGTCCGCGAGGGAGAGCACCCCGGCGACGTGTGCGGCGGCCAGTTCGCCGATCGAGTGGCCGACCAGGAAGTCGGGGACGACGCCGAACGACCCGGCGAGCCGGGCCAGGGCCACCTCGACGGCGAACAGGCCGGCCTGGGTGAACACCGTCTGGTGCAGCAGCTCCGCGTCCGCGGTGCCGTCCTCGGCGAACATCACCTCCCGCAACGGCCGCGGCAGGTGCGGGTCGAGCTGGGCGCAGACCTCGTCGAGGGCGGCGGCGAAGACCGGGTGCGCCTCGGCGAGCTGCCGGCCCATGCCGGCCCGCTGGGCGCCCTGGCCGGAGAAGAGGAACGCGACCCGGCCGCGGGAGGTGGCCGCGCCGGTGACCACCGAGGGGGCCGGCTCGCCGTCGGCGAGGGCGCGCAGTCCGGCGAGCAGGTCGACGCGGTCGGCGGCGAGCACGACGGCCCGCCGGTCGAGCCCGGCCCGGCTGAACGAGGACGCGGCGACGTCGACGGGCCGGGCCGAGGAGTCGGTGGCGAGGTGGTCGGCCCAGCGGCGGGCCTGCGCGGCGAGGGACCGGGGGCCGCGCGCGGACAGGAGCACCGGGACCAGCGGCGGCGGGGCCGCCTGCCCCGCCGGCTCCGGTTCCTCGGCGGGGGCCTGTTCGACGATGACGTGGGCGTTGGTGCCGCTGACGCCGAACGACGACACGGCCGCCCGCCGCGCCCGCTGCTTCTCCGGCCAGGGCCGGGCCTCGGTCAGCAGCTCGACGGCGCCGGCCGACCAGTCGACGTGCGGGGTGGGCTCGTCGACGTGCAGGGTGCGCGGCAGGACGCCGTGGCGCATCGCCATGACCATCTTGATGATGCCGGCGGCCCCGGCCGCGGCCTGGGTGTGACCGAGGTTGGACTTCACCGAGCCGAGCCACATCGGCTCCCCGTCGGCGCGGTCCTGCCCGTACGTGGCCAGCAGCGCCTGCGCCTCGATCGGGTCGCCCAGGGTGGTGCCCGTGCCGTGCGCCTCGACCACGTCCACGTCGGCCGGGGAGAGCCGGGCGTTGGCCAGGGCCTGCCGGATGACCCGCTCCTGGCTGGGGCCGTTCGGGGTGGTCAGGCCGCTGCTCGCCCCGTCCTGGTTGACGGCGCTGCCCCGGATCACCGCGTAGATCCGCCGGCCGTCGCGTTGCGCGTCCGACAGCCGCTGGAGCAGCAGCACGCCCACCCCCTCGGCCCAGCCGGTGCCGTCGGCGGCGGCGGCGAACGACTTGCACCGCCCGTCGCCGGCGAGCCCGCGCTGCCGGGAGAACTCGGCGAAGACGCCGGGGGTGGACAGCACGGTCACGCCGCCAGCCAGGGCGAGGTCGCAGTCGCGCTGACGCAGCGCCTGCACGGCCAGGTGCACGGCGACCAGCGACGACGAGCAGGCGGTGTCGACGGTGACGGCCGGCCCTTCGAACCCGAACGTGTACGCCACCCGGCCGGACACCACGCTCCCGGAGTTACCGGTGCCCAGGTACCCCTCCACGCCCTCGGGCAGGTCCACCACCCGGGAGGCGTAGTCGTGGTACATCACTCCGGCGAACACCCCGGTGCGGCTGCCGCGCAGCCGCTGCGGGTCGAGGCCGGCGGACTCGAACACCTCCCAGGCGCTCTCCAGCAGCAGCCGCTGCTGCGGATCCATGGCCAGGGCCTCGCGGGGCGAGATGCCGAAGAAGGCCGGGTCGAACGCGGTGGCCTCGTAGAGGAAGCCGCCCTTGTCGGCGTACGACGTGCCCGGGTTGTCCGGGTCGACGTGGAACAGCCGCTCCAGGTCCCAGCCCCGGTCGGTCGGGAAGTCCCCCACCCCGTCCCGGCCGTCGGCGACCAGTCGCCACAGCTCGTCCGGGCTCGTGACGCCGCCCGGGTACCGGCAGGCCATGCCGACGATGGCCATCGGCTCGCGGTCCTTCGCCTCCACCTCGCGTACGCGCCGCCGTGCCTCGCGCAGGTCGGCCGTGGCGCGCCGGAGGTAGTCGAGGAACTCTTCCTCAGTGGGCATCGGGCCACTCCGTATCGGGGTCAGAGGTCCGGGACATGCGCGCTCAGGCCGTGCCGAGCTCGTCGTCGAGGAGGCTGAACAGCTCCTCCGCGCTGGCGGAGCTGAGGTTGCCGTCGCCCGCGGCGGCGGCGTCGACGTCGGCCTCGGCGTACGTCCAGAGCGAGAGCAGCTCACGCAGCCGGGCGGCGACGGCGGTCCGGTCGGTGTCGTCGGCGGCGACCGCGCGCATGGCGGTCTCCAGCTTGTTCAGCTCGCCGAGCACCGACAGCGCGGAGGTGGTCCGCTCGGCGAGCAGCGACCCGCGCAGGTGGGCGACGATGGCCGCGGTGGTCGGCCGGTCGTAGATCAGGGTGGACGGCAGGCGCAGCCCGGTGGCGGCGCTGAGCCGGTTGCGGAACTCCACTGCGGTCAGCGAGTCGAAGCCCAGCTCGACGAAGCCCTTCTCCTCGTCGATGTCGCGCATCGAGGAGTAGCCGAGCACCGCGGCCGCGTGGGTGCGGACCAGGTCGGACAGCACCCGGTCCCGCTCCCCCTCCGGGGTGGCGGCGAGGGTGTCCGCCAGCGCCGCCGCCGCGTCCGCTGCCGAGGTCGCCGCCGCCGGCGCCCCGGCGGCCGGGCGGACCAGGCCGTGCAGCAGCCGGGGCAGCGCCGGGCCGAGCCGGCCGAACACCCCGTGGTCCAGGCTCACCGGTACGACCACCGCGTCGCCGAGGCGCAGTCCCTCGCTGAACAGCTCCATGCCCTCGTCGGCGTCGAGGGGGTGGAAGCCGGCGCGGCTCATCCGCTCCTCGTCCACGTGCCCCTGCGGCCCGCCGGGCTCGTCGGGGTTGGCCCACGGCCCCCACGCCATCGAGGTGACGGCGAGCCCGCTCGCCCGGCGGTGGTGGGCGAGGGCGTCGAGGAAGGCGTTCGCGGCGGCGTGGTTGGCCTGGCCGGGGCCGCCGAACAGCCCGGCCGCGGAGGAGAAGAGCACGAACGCGGCCAGGTCGAGCTTCTCGGTCAGCTCGTGCAGGTGCCAGGCGGCGTCCACCTTCGGCCCGAGGACGGTGTCGAACCGGGCCGGGGTGAGTGCCGGCAGCACCCCGTCGTCGAGGATGCCGGCGGCGTGCACGACGCCGACCAGCGGCCGGTCGGCGGGGATCTCGTCGAGCAGCACGGCGAGGGCGTCCCGGTCGGTGACGTCGGCGGCGACGACCTGGGCGGTGGCGCCGAGCCCGGTCAGCTCCTCGACCAGCTCCGCCGCGCCCGGGGCGTCGAGGCCGCTGCGGCTGACCAGCAGCAGCCGGGGCACCGCGTGCCGGGCGACGAGGTGCCGGGCGACCAGCCGGCCGATGACGCCGAAGGCGCCGGTGACCAGGACGGTGCCGGCGGACAGGTCCGGCGCCGGCCGGTCCTGCGGCGCCGACCCGAGCCGGGTCAGCCGGGGCACCCGGAGCTGGCCGGCCCGGACGGCGAGCTGCGGTTCGCCGGTGGCCAGCGCCGCCGGCAGGGCGACCGCCGAGCGGGGGTCGTCGTCGAGGTCGAGCAGCACGAACCGGCCGGGGTTCTCCGACTGGGCGGAGCGCACCAGCCCCCACGCCGTGGCGGCCGGCAGGTCGGCGGGCCGTTCGTCGCCGTCGACGCAGACCGCGCCCCGGGTGATGACGACGAGCCGGGCGTCCGCCAGCGGCTCCCGGGTGAGCCAGTCCTGCGCCAGCGCCAACGTCTCGTGGCTGACCAGGTGCGCGGCCCGCGCCGGGCTCGGCTCGTCGGCGCGCTTCCCCACGCGGGTGGCGAGCACCGCGTCGGGCACGGCCGCCCCGTGGGTCACGGCCTCGACCAGTTCGTCGAGGTCCCGGTACGCCTCCATGCCCGGCCAACCGTCGGCGTCGCCGAGCACGGCGATCCGGGCGGGCCGGTCCGTCCCGGGCTCAGGGGCGATCCAGTCGAGCCGGTGCAGCGACCGGTTCGCCGCCCGGCGGGCCACGTCGAGCTGGTCCGTGCTGACCGGCCGCAGGACGAGGGAGTCGAGGGACGCGACGGGCACGCCGGAGGTGTCCGTGACGGTCGCCGCCACCGACGCCTCGGTGACCGTGAGCCGGACCCGCAGTTCCCGGGCCCGGGTGGGCTGGATCGCGACGTCCGTCCAGGAGAACGGCAACCCGGTCTGCGCCGCGCTCGGCTGCGCCCCGGTGTCGACGTGGTCGAGGGCGCTGGCGCCGATGGCGTGCAGAGCGGCGTCGAGCAGCACCGGGTGCACCGAGAAGGCGGCGCTGTCGGTGGCCGCGTCGGCGTCCAGCGCCACCTCGGCGAGGATGTCGCCGCCGCTGCGCCAGGCCGCGCGCAGGGCCTGGAAGACCGGGCCGTAGTGGTAGCCCTGCTCGGCGAGGTGCGGGTAGAGGGCGTCCAGCGCGATCGGTTCGGCGTCGGCGGGCGGCCACACGCCGGCCGGGGCCACCGTCACCGCCCGGGTGGGGGCGAGCAGGCCCGTGGCGTGCCGCTGCCACTGCCGGGCCGTCTCCGGCCGGGTGGTGCCGTCGTCGACGTACGAGTGGACGGCGACGGGGCGGCAGCCGTCGGCGTCGGCCGGGCCGACGCGGACCCGCAGGTCGACGCCGCCGGTCCGGGGGACGACGAGGGGGGCCTCCAGGACCAGCTCCGCCACATGGGCGGCGCCGACGACGCGACCGCTGGACGACGCCAGCTCCACCATGGCCGTGCCGGGCAGCAGGGCCGTGCCGAGCACGGCGTGGTCGGCCAGCCACGGGTGGGTGGCCAGCGACAGCCGGCCGGTGAGCAGCAGGCCCTCGTCGCCGGGCAGGTCGGCCGCCGCGCTGAGCAGCGGGTGGTCCACCGCGTCGAGGCCGACCGACGGCAGCCCGGCCCGGCTGGCGCCACCGCGCGACAGCCAGTACCGGTCCCGCCCGAACGGGTACGTGGGCAGGTCGACGGTCGGGGTCTTCGCGAGGACCTCGCGCAGGTCGACGGGCAGGCCGATCGCGTGCGCGGTGGCGAGGTTGGTCAGCAGCCGGGTGGGGTCGTCGTCACCCCGCCGCAGGCTGCCCACCGTGTGCCCGGTGACGCCCGTGTCGTCCAGGATCGCCGTGACCGGCATCGTCAACACCGGATGCGCGGACACCTCCACGAACGTCGTGTGCCCGGCCTCGATCGCCACCCGAACGGCCGCGTCGAACCGCACCGGGTTCCGCAGGTTCTCGTACCAGTAACCCCCGTCCATCGCCGACGGGTCGGCCCAGTCGCCGGTGAGGGTGGACACCATCGGGACGTGCCCACGCTGCGGGGCCAGACCCGCCAGATCAGCCAGCATCTGCTCGCGGACCCGCTCCACCGCCGGGGAATGCGAGGCGTAGTTGAACCGGATCGGCCGAGCCCGCACCCCCTCCGCCCGGAACATCTCCACCAACTCCGCCACCTGCCGCGGCGGCCCGGAGACCACCACCGTCGCCGGCCCGTTCACCACCCCGACAACCACCTCCGGGTGGTCCGCCAGACGGACCGCAACCTCATCGGCCGACAGGTCCACCGCCGCCATCGCCCCGGTACCCGCAAGACCAGCCAGAGCACGAGCCCGCAGAATCACCGCCCTCGCCGCATCATCCAGCGACAGCACACCCGCCACACAGGCCGCCGCGATCTCCCCCTGCGAGTGGCCGATCACCAACTGCGGGACCACCCCCGCCTGCCGCCACACCTCCGCCAGAGAGACACCCACCGCGAACAGAACCGGCTGCAACACCTCCACCCGGTCCAACCACGACTCATCGTCACCGGTCAACACCGACACGACGTCCACGTCCAGATACGGCGCGAACGCCCGCTGACACTCCGCCAACCGCCCATCGAACGCCGGACACCGCCCCACCAGACCCGCAGCCATCCGCACCGCCTGCCCGCCCTGACCGGGGAACACGAACACCACCCCGTGGGTGGATGCCGTGCCGCCGACGACGTGGCCGGCCGGCACGCCGGCCGCCAAGGCGTCCAGGCCGGCCAGCAGGTCCTCGGTGCTCGCCCCGACGACGGCGGCACGCTGCTCCAGTGCGGCCCGGGTGGTCGCCAGCGACCAGGCCACGGCGGCCGGGTCGAGGCCGTCGTGCTCGCGGACGTGCCGCGCGAGCCGTTCCGCCTGGACCCGCAGCGCCGCGCTGGACCGCGCCGACAGCGGCCACAGCACCGCGTCCGAGCGGACCAGCCCGTCCGGGCCGTCCTCGGCGGGCGATCCGGGCTCGGTCGGCTCGGCGCCGTCCGGCTCGGCGGGCTCCTCCGGCTGTTCGACGATGACGTGGGCGTTGGTGCCGGAGACGCCGAACGACGACACCGCCGCCCGGCGCGGCCGGCCCGTCTCCGGCCACGGCCGCTGCTCGGTGGTGAGCGTGACGGCCCCGGCCGTCCAGTCGATGTGCGGGGAGGGCTCGTCCACGTGCAGGGTCGCGGGGACGACGCCGTGCCGCATGGCCTGCACCATCTTGATCACACCGGCCATCCCGGCCGCGGCCTGGGCGTGCCCGATGTTCGACTTGATCGAGCCGAGCAGCAGCGGCTCGGCGTCGCCCCGGTCCTGCCCGTACGTGGCCAGCAGCGCCTGCGCCTCGATCGGGTCGCCGAGGGTGGTGCCGGTGCCGTGCGCCTCGACCACGTCCACGTCGGCGGTGGTCAGCCGGGCGTTGGCGAGGGCCTGACGGATGACCCGCTGCTGGGACGGCCCGTTCGGGGCGGTCAGCCCGTTGGACGCCCCGTCCTGGTTGACCGCGGAGCCGCGCAGCACGGCGAGGACGTGGTGGCCGTTGCGCCGCGCGTCGCTCAGCCGCTCGACCAGCAGCACGCCGACGCCCTCGGCCCACCCGGTGCCGTCGGCGGCGGCGGCGAACGACTTGCACCGCCCGTCGGCGGCAAGGCCGCCCTGGCGGGAGAACTCGGCGAAGGTGTCCGGGGTGGCCATCACGGCGACCCCGCCGGCGAGGGCGAGGTCGCACTCGCCCCGGCGCAGCGCCTCGCCGGCCAGGTGCAGCGCGACCAGCGACGACGAGCAGGCGGTGTCCACGGTGATCGCCGGGCCCTCCAGCCCCAGCGTGTACGCCACCCGGCCGGAGATGACGCTGTGCGAGCCGCCGGTCATCAGGTAGCCCTCGGTGCCCTCCGGCACCTCGGTCAGCCCGCTCCCGTAGCCGGAGGTGGACGCGCCGACGTAAACGCCGGTGCGGCTGCCCTTGAGGGCGGTCGGGTCGATCCCGGCCCGTTCCAGCACCTCCCAGGACGCCTCCAGGGTGAGCCGCTGCTGCGGGTCCATCGCCAGGGCCTCGCGGGGCGAGATGCCGAAGAACGCCGGGTCGAAGCCGGTCACGTCGTGAAGGAAGCCGCCGGCCGGGGTGTAGCCGCTGTCCGGCGCGGGGGTGTCCCAGCCCCGGTCGGTGGGGAACGCGCCGATCGCGTCGACGCCCTCGGTGACCAGCCGCCACAGCTCGTCGGGGCTCGCGGCGCCTCCCGGGTAACGGCAGGCCATGCCGACGATGGCGATCGGCTCGCCGGCGGTGACGGCGACCGCGACGGCCGCGGCGGCGCGGTCCCCGCCGAACGCCGTCTCGCGCAGGTGCCGGGCCAGGTCGGCCGGGGTGGGGTGGTCGAAGACGAGGGTGGCCGGCAGCCGCAGCCCGGTGGCCTCGTTCAGCCGGGTACGGAAGTCCAGGGCCGTGAGCGAGTCGAAGCCGAGGTCCTTGAACGGCCGGCCGCGCAGGTCGTCCGGGGTGGCGTGGCCGAGCACCCGGGCGGCCTGCTCGTTGACGAGCCGGAGCAGCTCCCGCTCCTGCTCGGCCTCGGTCAGGTCGACCAGGTGGCGCAGCGCGTCGGACGCGCCGGCCGGCGCGTCGGTCTCCGCCTCGGCCTCGGCCAGCGCCCGCACCGCGGGCAACTCAGAGAGGAACGGGCTGGGCCGGGCCAGGGTGAACGCCGGGTGGAAACGGCTCCAGTCGACGTCGGCGACGGTCAGGCGGGTCTCGCCGTGCTCGACGGCGCGGCGCAGGGCGAGCAGCGCGGCGGCCGGCTGCATCGGGTTGAGGCCGCGGCGGCTGAGCAGCTGTTGGGTCTCCTCGGTGGTGGCCATGCCGCCCTCGGCCCAGGCGCCCCAGGAGATGGAGGTGGCGGTGAGGCCCCGGGCGCGGCGCTGCTCGGCGAGCCCGTCGAGGTACGCGTTCGCCGCCGCGTACCCGCACTGGCCGGCGCTGCCCCACACCGCGGCGATGGAGGAGAACGTGACGAAGGCGTCGAGTTCCCGGTCGGCCAGGAACTCGTCGAGGTGCACCGCACCGAGCGCCTTGCCGGCCATGACGTGGTCGAACACGTCGAGGTCGGTGTCGACCAGCGGCGTGAGGTGGTCGGTGCCGGCGGCGTGCAGCACGGCGGTCAGCGGGGCGACGTCGTCCAGGCCGGCCACGAGCGCGGCGACCTGGTCGCGGTCGGCCATGTCGCAGGCCACCACGCTGACCCGTACGCCGGTGGCGGTCAGCTCGTC
>NZ_JBFAVI010000104.1:0-23176 GCF_040679695.1 Micromonospora sp. NPDC052213 | reverse complement strand
GGCGGGCCCGGAAAGGGGCGACGCCGGTCGGCCCGTCCAGCGGCGGGCGACCCGGAGCGCGGCGAGGCCGGCGGCGCCGCCGAGCAGCGCCGCGCACGCCACCAGCCCGCCCGACACGGGCCGGACGCTACCGGCGGGACGGCTCCGGCGCGGCCCCCTGGGCAGGACGTCGGGGTCTCTCGGTGCTCACGACGAGGGCGACCCCGGCGACGATGACCGCGCCGCCGAGCAGCACCTGCACGGTGATCGACTCCGCGGCGAACAGCGCGCCGAGCGCCACCGCGACCGCCGGGTTGACATAGGCGTACGTCGCGACCAGCGAGATCGGGGCGTGGTGCAGCAGCCAGACGTACGCGGTGAAGGCGACCAGCGAGCCGGCCACCATCAGGTACGCGAGCGCGAGCCACGACCGGCCGGTCACCTGGCCCGGGTCGAAGCCGTGCAGCTCGCCGCGCCCCACGGCGAGGACGGCGAGTGCCGCCGCCCCGGCGAACATCTCGTAGACGGTGGCGACGAACGGGTCGGCGGGCATCCGGATCCGTCCGGAGAGAAACGAACCGATCGACCAACTGGCGGCGCCTGCGACGATGGTCAGCGCCCCGGCGAGCGGTACGGCGTCCGCCCCGCCGGTCGGCAGCACGAGCAGCACCAGGCCGACGAAGCCCAGCGTCACCCCGGCCAGCGTCCAGAACCGGGGCCGGTCGCCCGTGACCGTACGCAGCAGCACCACCAGCAGCGGGACGGTGGCCACGAGCAGCGCGGCGATCCCGGAGGGCACCGCGACGCCCGGCGGGCCGGACTCCGCGAGCACCACCAGCCCGTTGCCGCCGGCCAACAGCAGCACCCCGACCAGCGCGGCCGAGCCGAGCTGCCGCCGGTCGACCCGCAGCGCGCCCGGGCCCCGGCGCAGCCGCAGCACGATCGCCAGCACCAGACCGGCGGCGGCGAACCGGGTGGCCGCCGAGCCGAGCGGCGGCATCGACTCCACGGCGATCCTGATGCCGAGGTAGGTGGAACCCCAGAGGACGTAGACCAGCAGCAGGGCGGTCCAGACCAGGGCCGGCGTGGCAACGGCCGCCCGACGCGCCCCGGTGCCCGGGTCGGTCCCGGTGGGCGCCTCGGCGGCCGGTGACGGAATCGGTGGGCGTGGTCTCATCGGTGGACACGCTACGGTGACGTGGGCGTCGGCGTCCCTCGTTGGTGGCCGGCCTCTCACCACTCACGCGGGAGACGTGCATGGCGAACTACGGACCACCACCGGGTCGGGGAGACCCGGCGCCGTGGCGTGGGCGGCAGCCGGACGAGGCGTACGGCCCGTCGGCGGCGTCGCCCGGGCGCGGCGGGTGGGACGATCCGCACGTCACGTACCCACCGCCGGAGCCCGGGTACGGCGGTCAGCCGTACCGGCGGGACGACCCGGGTCACGGACCGGGGCCGTACCAGCAGGGGGCCCCGCCTCCCGCCTACGACCACGGTCCCGCCGCGTCGCCGTACGCCTCCTGGCCCGGCTCCGCGACCCCCTCCCCGTACGCGCCGCCGGAACGCCGGCGTGGCGGGGGGCCGGTGGTCGCGGTGCTGGCGGCGGTGGCGGTGCTGGTCCTCGTCGGCGGCGCGGTGGTGTTCTACCTGCTCGGCCAGGAGGACGAGGCCCCGGTGGCCACGCCGAGCGGGCCGGCGCCCGCCGCCGGGTCCGGGGTGCCGGAGGCATCGGCAAGCGCCCCGGCGCCCAGTGCCCCGGCACCCGACTCCTCCGCCGACCCCCGCTTCGTCGAGGCGGGGCAGTGCGTACGCAACGACGGTCCGGCCGGCGGCAAGCCCAAGCTGCTGATCAGTGACTGCGGCCCGCGGACGTACGAGGTGCTACGCCGGATCGACGGCGCGACCAGCGGCGAGAAGGACGCCGCGGCCAAGTGCGCCAAGGTCGACGGCTACACCAACTGGTATTTCTTCGACAGCGAGCTGGACACCCTCGACTTCGTGCTGTGCCTGAAGCAGCGCTGAACCACCGCACCCCTGGGGAAGAGATGACAACCTACGGATCACCCGGCCAGCCGGACGACCCCTACCAGCGCCCGGCCGACAATCCCGGGGGCCTGCCGCCCATCGACCCGACGCTGCCCCAGTGGGGGCAGCCGCCGTCGGCCGCCGCGGAGCCGCCCGCCCCGCAGTGGGGCCAGCCGCAGCCGGGTGGCGAACCGCCCGCCGCCCCGCAGTGGGGCCAGCCGCAGCCGGGTGGCGAACCGCCCGCCGCCCCGCAGTGGGGCCAGCCGCAGCCGGGTGGCGAACCGCAGTGGGGCCAGCCCGGCCCGGCCGCCGAACCGCCGACCACGCCGATGTGGAGCCAGCCTCCGGCCCCCGGACCGGCCTACCCCCCGCAGCCCCCGACCTCCGGGTCGGGCTACCCGCCGCCGCCCACCTCCGGGGCCGGGTATCCGCCCCCGGCGGGGGGTCAGCCGTCGGCGGAGCAGGGTGGCTATCCGCCGGCCGGGCCGTTCCCGCCGGCCGGCCCGACGCCCGCGGCGGCGCCCGGCGCCCAGTGGAGCGCTCCGCCGCCGGCCCCCGGCGGGTACGGGACGCCGCCCGCTCCGCCGGCGAAGAAGGGCGGCGGGAAGATCGCCCTGATCATCGGCCTGGTGGTGGTGCTCGTGCTCTGCCCGTGCCTCGGGATCGCCGGCTGGGCGGTCTGGCAGGCCGGCGAGGACGACGACCCGTCGATCTCGGCTCCGGCGACGAGCGCCCCCGCGGATCCGACGGGCAAGCCGACCGACGAGCCGAGCGCGGCACCCAGTTCGGCGGAGCCGAGCCCGAGCGAGGAGGACGACGACGATTTCGCCAAGGGCGACTGCGTGGTCAACGACGGCACGTCCACCGACGCCGAGCTGCGGAAGGTGCCCTGCGGCCCGAACACGTACGAGGTGCTGCTGCGGATCCCGGGATCGAGCGACGGTGACCAGTGCAAGACCCGGGCGCCGAAGTCGACGGCGAACTACGTGCACGACAACTCGGTGGACTTCCTCGACTACGTCCTCTGCCTGAAGAAGCGCTGATTACCAAAACTAGGGCTGTCTAGCGTCCATGCTAGACAGCCCTAGTTTTGTCTCGACGCCGGATCCGGCTCCCGCCGCGACCCGACACGCCGGTAGCCCCATCTACGGATGTCTAGCCCCGCAGCTAGACGGCCCGATACTGTGCGATGCGTGGATCCGGTCCGCAACCCGTACGCCCCGGGCGCCGGCCAGCGTCCGCCCGAGCTGGCCGGGCGGGGGCGCGAGCTGGACGTCTTCGACGTCGTGCTGGAGCGCATCGCCCGCGGGCGGCCGGAACGCAGCCTGATGCTCACCGGCCTGCGCGGGGTCGGCAAGACGGTGCTGCTCAACACCCTCCGGTCCCAGGCGATCAACCACCTCTGGGGCAGCGGCAAGATCGAGGCGCGGCCGGACCAGTCACTGCGCCGCCCCGTCGCCGCCGCGCTGCACATGGCCGTCCGTGAACTCGCGCCCCGGCACCGCGCGCCGGACCGGATCGACGCCTTCCTCGGCGTGCTGAAGGCGTTCGCCCAACGGTCCGCGCCGACCGGTCGCGGCGGCGCCGCCCCGAAGCTGCGCGACCGGTGGCAGCCCGGCATCGACGTGCCCGCCGCCAGCGGCCGGGCCGACTCCGGCGACATCGAGATCGACCTCGTCGAGCTGCTCACCGACGCCGCCGCGGTGGCCGCCGACGTCGGCACCGGCATCGCCGTCTTCATCGACGAGATGCAGGACCTCGGCGCGGAGGACGTCTCCGCGCTCTGCGCCGCCTGCCACGAGCTGTCCCAGCTGGGCGCGCCGCTGATCGTGGTCGGCGCCGGGCTGCCGCACCTGCCGGCCGTGCTCAGCGCCGCCAAGTCGTACTCCGAGCGGCTCTTCCGCTACCAGCGCATCGACCGGCTCGACCGGATCGCCGCCGACCAGGCGCTCTGCGCGCCCGCCGAACGCGAGGAGGTCGAGTACGAGCAGAAGGCGCTCGACCTGCTCTACGAGAAGTCCGGCGGCTACCCGTACTTCGTCCAGGCGTACGGGAAGGCGACCTGGGACCACGCGCCGCGCTCGCCGATCACCGCCGCCGACGTGCGGGTCGCCGCGCCGGAGGCCGAGGCCGAGCTGGCGGTCGGCTTCTTCGGCTCCCGGTTCGAGCGGGCCACCCCGGCCGAGCGCGAGTACATGCGGGCGATGGCCACCCTGTCCCTGGTCGAGGGCGAGGTCGACGGCGGTGGGCGGGACGACATGGACGCCGCCGTGCCGACGGCGGAGATCGCCCGCACCCTCGGGCGCAAGCCGGCCAGCCTGTCCCCGGCCCGGGACGCGCTGATCAAGAAGGGCCTGATCTACTCCGGCGAGCGCGGCACGGTGGCCTTCACCGTCCCCCACTTCGGCCGCTACCTGCGCACCCAGCCGGCCTGACGGGCGGGGTGGGCGCGGGGTCAGACCTTCGACCAGGGCGGGGGGAAGAGGACCTCGCCGCGCGGCGGCGCCCCTTCGCCGCCGGTGGTCGGCGGGAGCACCAGCGCCTGCCAGGGGTCGCCGAGGCCGGACCAGGGGCTGGTCAGCCCCATCCGGTCGGCCCTGCCGAAGCCGAAGCGGTGGTAGTAGGACGGGTCGCCGAGCACCACCACCAGCCGCTCGCCCAGCTCGGTGGCCGCGTCGAGGCCGGCCTGGACCACCGCCGTGCCGAGCCCGATCCGCCGCCGGTGCGGCGCGACCGCCACCGGGCCGAGGGCCAGCGCCGGGGCGGTGGCGTCGTCGGACCTCACCCGGACCCGGGTGAGCAGGGCGTAGCCCACGACCTCGCCGCCGTACTCCGCGACCATCGCCAGCTCCGGCAGCCAGGCGTCGCTGCCGCGCAGCTCGTCGACCAGCCCCACCTCGGGCGGCGTGGCCACGTCGGGCCTGGCGAAGGCGGCGGCCAGCACGCGACGGACCGCGCCGGTGTCGGCCGGGTCCTCGGGTCGCAGCCGCAGCGTCGTCACGCGGGGGACGTTACCCCTCGTCGGCGGTCCATCAGCGACGGTCGCTCGAATCGGCGTGGCGCGACTCGCCGGGTCGGCGTGGCGACCAGCCCGGGGAGGTCCACGTCGGCCGATCCGGATCGGCGGTTGCGGGGGTAACCGGGCTGGTGACGGGGTATGACTGACCCATGAAACCCGTACGCTCCCTCGCCCGCGCCATGTTGAGCGGCATCTTCGTGGTCAGCGGGTTGCACAACTTCCAGAACCCGGGGCGGCTGGCCCCGGCCGCGAAGCCCGTGACCGACCGGGTGACCCCGCTACTGGAGAAGGCCAGCCCGCGCATCCCCACCGACACGGAGACGCTGATCCGGGTCAACGCGGTGGTGCAGGTCGGCGCCGGGTTGATGCTCGCCACCGGCAGGTTCGCCCGGCCGGCCGCGCTGGTCCTCGCCGGCACGCTGGTCCCGGTGACCCTCGCCGGGCATCCCTTCTGGAACAACGACGACCCGGCGGCGCGGAACAACAACCAGATCCACTTCCTGAAGAACATCGGCCTCTTCGGCGGGCTGCTGCTCGCCGCCGCGGACACCGGCGGCAAGCCCGGCCTGCGGTGGCGGACCGGCCACCGGATCGGCCACTCCCGACGTTCGGTGCAGCGAGCTGTCCGTACCGCCCGCAGGGAGGCCCGGATCGCCGTACGATCGGCAGCAACGGCCCGACGAATCCCCGGCTGACCTGCGTCGATACCTCCCCTCCGCCGGCCCGCCACCCGCCAACGCCGCGAATCACCTGAACCACCCGGTAGGCGTTAACGCGGTGGAAATGTCAAAAACATGTGTGGGATCGGACACGGTCGCATAACGCGGGAGGCATTAACGTGAGGCGCCGTTCTAGGCTCCGTGCAGGACCTGGACGGGTAGGACGACCTTGGTACGGGGGTGGCCACGCCATGCCGGCGACCGTCGGAAGACGGGTGGGCCGCCTCGCCCCAGTCCGTCGCGTAACGCGTGGGATCGATCGTAGGACAGTCGTACGGACCGGCGTCGTGGCCGCCGTCGCCTATGCCGCATGGCTCGCCATCGGCGCTTTCGGGCGGCCGTACAACTTCTTCGACATGAAGATCTACCACGGCGCGGTGGTGTGGTGGGCGAGCGGTCACGAGCTCTACGAGTTCATCGCACCCGGCACCACCCTGGGTTTCACCTACCCGCCGTTCGGCGGCCTGGTCATGCTGCCGATGGCGCACCTGCCGGTCGAGCTGGCCGGGATGGCCAACGCGCTCGCCAGCATCGCCGCCCTGGCGGTCGTGCTCGCCGGTCTGCTCCGCCCCATCGTCGACCGGCTCGGCTGGCCGCTCCCGTTCACCGTGGCGATCGCGACGCCGCTGGCGGTCGCCATCGAGCCGGCCCGGGAGACCCTCGGCTACGGCCAGGTGAACCTGCTCCTCTTCGCACTGATCATGGCCGACCTGATCGGCCTGCGCTGGCGGTCCCGCCGGGGCACCCACGTCGCCGAGACCGACGGCCCGCTGCTGCGCTTCGTCTACAGCGGCGCGTGGGCCGGCGTCGGCATCGGTCTGGCCACCGCGGTCAAGCTGACCCCGGCCCTGTTCATCGCCTACCTGATGATCACCCGACAGTGGCGGGCGGCGGCCACCGCGGTCGGCACGGTGATCGCCGTGACCCTCGGCTCCTTCGCCGTCGTCGGCCCCGAGTCCCGGGCCTACTTCGGCGGCGTGCTCTGGCAGACCGAGCGGGTCGGCGCCGCCGACATGACGCCCAACCAGTCGCTGGCCGGGTTGCTGGCCCGGCTCTACGACTCGATCGAGACGCCCGGCCTGCTCTGGCTGTCGTTCGCGGTGCTGATGCTGGCGCTCGGCCTGTCCCGCGCCGCCAACGCGCGCGCCGACGGCGACGAGCTGACCGCGTTCACGCTGGTCGGCCTCACCGCCAACGTGATCAGCCCGATCTCCTGGACGCACCACCTGGTCTGGGTGATCCCCGCGATCATCGTGCTGGCCGACGCCGCCGTACGCCGCCGGGACGCCAGCCGCGGGCTGGCCCAGCGGGCCGGCCAGGGCGCGTACGGCGGGCTGCCGGGGGTCAACGGGCTGCGCCCGCCGATCTGGTACCCGACGCTGACCGGGCTCCGGCACGGCGTCGCGGCGATCGGGCTCTACCTGCTCTTCCTGGTCTCCCCGATCTGGCCGTACGAACACCAGCTCCCCGAGGTGTCGCACTACCAGGACGGCCTCTTCGGCGCCCTGATGGAGAACTCGCTGGCGCTGGCCCTGATCGTGCTCGTCGCCGCGCTGCCGTGGCGCCCCGGCGCCGAGCCGGCCTTCTACGGCGACCGGATGGGCCGCCAGGCCGCGCTCGGCGTCCGCCGCTGAGGGGTGGGCCGCCCGTCAGGGGCAGTTCACCCACTCCTCGGTGCCGTCGGCGAACACCTGCCGCTTCCAGATCGGCAGCCGCGCCTTGACCTCGTCGACCAGCCGGGCACAGGCCGCGAACGCGGCGGCCCGGTGGGCGGTGCTGACCGCCGCGACCAGGGCCACGTCGCCGATGGCGAGCGGGCCGATCCGGTGCGACACCGCGACCGCGTACACGTCCGGTTCGGCGGCGATCTCGGCCGCCACCTCGCGCAGGACCCGCTCGGCGCTCGGGTGGCCCTCGTACTCCAGGCTGGTCACCGCGCGGCCGTGGTCGTGGTCGCGGACCACGCCCTGGAACGACACCACCGCGCCGGCCCGGCGGTCCGCGACCGCCGCCTCGTGCGCGGCCAGGTCGAGCGGCCGGTCGGTGACCTCGCCGAACGTCGTGGGCTGGTGGTCCGCGAGTCGGCCTGACGCGTCGGCGGTCGACGCGGTCACCACGCACGCTCCCCGGGCAGCAGCGGCAGCGGCACGACCGGCACCCGGTCGCCGGGCTCGCCCGAGTTGCCGGGGCGGATGACGGCGAACCCGTCCGCGCCGGCCAGCCCGCGCAGCATCGCCGAGCCGACGTGCCGGACCGGGTGGGCGGTGCCGGCGGTCCGGTCCAGCCGGACCAGCGCCAGGTGGGTGTACCGCCCCCGGCCGGGCACCGGCTCGGCGAGCGTGGCGTGCGGCAGCACCGGCATCGGGCGGCCCGACAGGCCCGCCAGCAGCGGGGCGACCAGCGAGACCAGGGCGACGATGGCGGACTGCGGGTTGCCGGGCAGCCCGGCGACGAAGCGGACCCGCCCGTCGGCGTCGGTCAGCCGGGCCAGCAGCATCGGGAAGCCGGGCCGCACCGCGACCGTGTTGACCACGTAGTCGGCGCCGAGCGCCTCCAGCGCGGGGTGCAGGTGGTCGACCGGGCCGTGCATCGTGCCGCCGGTGGTGCAGACCAGGTCGGCGGTGGCCAGCGCGGCGCGCAGGGCCGCCACGTGCGCGGCCAGGGTGTCCGCCACCGGCCCCACCACGTCCGACGGACGCACCACGCAGCCGTACCGGCGCAGCCAGGCCGGCACCGCCGGCCCGAGCGCGTCCCGGACCCGGCCGGCGGCGGGCGGACCGGCGGTCAGCAACTCGTCGCCGAAGACCAGCAGCGCGGCGCGCGGCTGCCGCCGCACCAGCAGGCTGTCGTGCCCGCAGGAGGCGGCCAGGCCGACCAGCGCCGGGTCCACCGGCATGCCGGCGGGGACGAGTTCCTCCCCGGCGTACGCCTCCTCGCCGGGCTCACGCCACTCCGGCGCGGGCCGCGGCGTGCCGTCGACCAGCCCTTCCGGCGTACGGCGGGACTCCTCCACCCGCAGCACGGCCGTGGCGCCCGCGGGCACCATCGCGCCGGTGGCGATCTCGACGGTCGTCCCGTCGTCGGTCAGCGGCGCCGGAGTGCTGCCGGCCAGCACCCGCCCGACCGGGCGCCACGGGCCCGCCCCGCGCACCGCCCAGCCGTCGACGCTGGAGGTCGGGAAGGCGGGCAGGTCCGTACGCGTGGTCAACGGCTCGGCGAGGGTGTGCCCGTCGATCTCGGCGAGCGGCCGGCTCACGGCGGGGAGCGCGGCGGCCAGGCCGGCCGCGTACACCCGGGATCGGGCCTCCTCCCAGCCGGCCGGCGGGGGCGCGACGACTGGATCGGCGGCCGGTGCGGTTTCCGTGCTCACCCGGCCGAGCCTAGCCGGTGCCGGGTGCCGGTCGCCCCGTCACCTGCACCACGCCCGGCGCGTGGCCGAACGGGCGGCCGGGATCGACGTGGCGGGGCGTCAGTGGTCGCCGCCGCGGAGCTGGTCGACGGCGTGGGCGAGGATCGGCCCGAGCACGGCCAGACCGTCCCGGGCCCCGCCGGTGGAGCCGGGCAGGTTGACCACCAGCATCCGGCCGGCCACGCCGGCGAGCCCGCGGGAGAGCGCGGCGGCGGGCACCTTGTCGCGGCTGTGCGCCCGGATCGCCTCGGCGATGCCGGGGACCTCGTGGTCGAGCAGCGCCCGGGTCACGTCGGGGGTGCGGTCGGTCGGGTTGATCCCGGTGCCGCCGCTGGTCAGCACGACGTCGACCCCGTCGGCCAGGGCGGCGCGCAGCGCCTCGCCCACCGGCTCGCCGTCGGGCACCACCACCGGGTCGTCCACCTCGCAACCCAGCTCGCGCAGCCCGGCCACGAGCAGCGGCCCGCTGGTGTCGGCGTACACCCCCGCGGCGGCCCGGTTGGACGCCACGACCACCCGCGCCCGGATCACGGCCGGTCCTCCGGACGGACCCACTCGCCGGTCTTGCCGCCCTCCTTGCGCAGCACCCGGACGGCGTCGACGCTCGCCGCCGGGTCGACCGCCTTGACCATGTCGACCAGCGCCAGCCCGGCGACGGCCACCGCGGTCAGGGCCTCCATCTCCACCCCGGTGCGGTCCGCCGTCCGCGCCGTGGCGGTGATCTCGACGGTGTCGCGGGTCAGCGTCAGGTCGACCGTGACGCCGTGCAGGGCGATGGGGTGGCAGAGCGGGATCAGGTCCGGGGTCCGCTTCGCGCCCATGATGCCGGCGAGCCGGCCGACCGCCAACGCGTCGCCCTTGGGCAGCCCGTCGCGGCGCAGCAGCTCGACCACCTCCGCGGTGGTGCGGAGCCGGCCGGCGGCGACGGCCAGGCGGCCGGTGACCGCCTTGGCGGAGACGTCGACCATGCGGGCCGCGCCGGCCGGATCGACGTGGGTGAGCTGGGCGGGATCGGTCACGGCCGCGAGCCTATCCGTCGTACGACGCCATTGCCGGCTGCACCCCGAGCGCGCCGGGTCACCCGGCCGCACGCCGGCGTCCACCGCTCGCCGCGTCGGCGTGCCGTCGCGGGGTCGTGCGGCCGTCGACGCCGCCCGCGCGCCGCCCGTCTCCCACCTGCCCGCCGTCACGGTCGCCGGGGAACCCGACGGCGAGCGCCTCGGCGGTGGCGGATTCCGCCCTCTCGCCGGCACGGACGAGGGTGACAGCCAGGTCGCTCGGCGCGCCACATTCCGCGTGGCTCCCGCCCGATTCGGCCGCCAATTCGACGTTGACCAGTTCTTCGGTGGTGACGAACCGTCCCGGGTGCGCGGCCACCAAGGTGAGAACCGTGCGCTATTTCCGCGCCGGCGCGGATTGAAATGATCACCCGGAGCCGGGCGGACAAGGTCTCCGCACGTTCGGCGATTCACCGCCACGGCACGCCAGGGTGACGCGACCGCAACGCGCGGTCCACGAGGTGATTGACAGTTGCGGTCCAACCGAAGCGCGGATGATGTCGGCGATCCCGCGGTTCCACACTTGCCGGGAGAGAATCCTTTCCCTGCTGTCATCATCAGAAGTCAGCGGCACCGGCCCTCGTACACGACGCCTACGCGCTCCGCTCAGGAACGATGGACAGACCGTGACAAGGGGTCCCAGGCTTGGCTAATGTTGCGCATACCGACATTTATTGCTGCAAACCATTCGTCATTTCTCCTACGCTCCCGTCACGACGGCTGATCCCCCAGGGACGCGGCCTCAAGCCGGGACGGAGCGAAAGGAGCGCGTCATGCGCGGCAGCGACTGGCACTGACTTTTGATGACACAGAGCGGTAGGCTCCCGTCGTCAACATGTAACTGTCGGCGACGACAGGAGCCTCATGGCCGGGATGACGCCAGGAAACGCGAGCAGAACAGATCGGCAACTGCTGTCGCTCGTCGGCCTGGTGGTCGCGTTGGCGGTCGCACCCACCCTCGTCGCACTCGTGTCGCTGGTCGACGGTCCACCCCACTCCATCGGCGATGCGGCAACGATCGTCGCCCTGACCTGCATGACGGCCCTCGGGACGAGGGTGAAGGCTCCGATACGCATTCGGTCGACGACCCACGCCATCACGTGGATCGAAACGGCGATCGTGATCGGGCTCGCCGTCGCCCCGCCGGCGTGGGTCGTGCTCTCGACCGGGGCGGGCGTCGGCATCGCGTCCGTCACCATGGGCCTCCCGGCCATCAAGACCGCATTCGGCGTCGGCAAGAACATCCTGGTCGCCGCCGGGGCCGGCGCGGTGGCGCTGGCGTTGCAGTGGCGGTGGCCGCCGACGGACGTGGTCGAGCTCATCACGTCACTCGGCGCGGTCTATCTCGTGGCGGCACTGCTGGACGACCTCCTGGCGATTCCGGTGATCGCACTGGCGTCGGGCAACCGGGTCGGTCGCCAGTTCCTCAACAACCTGGATCTGCGCCTGGCCGGCTTCGGCGTACGCTTCGTCGTCGCGGTCTGCACGCTGCTCATCCTCAGAGCGGATCCTCGGCTGCTGCTCGCCGTCCCGCCCCTCGTCCTCAGCCTGCACCTCGCCTACTCGACCCGGGTGCGGGGGCGCGCCGAGCAGCAGGCGTGGCAGCGGCTCGCCCGCACCACCGACGCGCTCAACGTGGTCGACCTGGACAAGGTCCTCACCACGGCGGTCACCCAGGCCGCCGAGCTGTTCTCCGCCGACGAGGTGGAGGTCGAGCTGCGCGACGGCGGCCGGACCGTGCGCGGCGGAACGGGCGCCATCACGTACGACGGGCCGGCCGGCGCGCCCACCTCCGTCGACGGCACCGTGGTCCCGGCCACGCTGGAGGGGCACGACCGGACAGCCGACGTGGGCGTGCTGCGACTGCGTTTCCGCGGCCCCGTGCAGCTCTCCGAGCGGGAGCAGTACACGCTGCGCACCTTCGCCTCGGCGCTCTGCACCGCGGTCCGCAACGCCCAGGCGTACGCCGAGCTGGCCCGGGTCGCCGACGAACACGCGTACGCCGCCACGCACGACGCGCTGACCGGGCTGGCCAACCGCCGCCACCTGCTCGACCAGGGCACCGAGCACCTCAGCTCCCGGCACGCCGACGGGGTGACCGCGCTGGTGCTGATCGACCTCAACCACTTCAAGGAAGTCAACGACACCCTCGGGCACGCCGCCGGGGACCAGGTCCTCGTGCAGGTCGCCGAACGGCTGGGCGCCGCCGCCCAGGAGGGCGACCTGGTGGCCCGGCTGGGCGGCGACGAGTTCGCCGTACTCCTGCGGGGTCTGCCGGCCCCGGCGGTGGCCGCGCACCGCGCGGAGACCCTGCTCGCCGCGCTGCACGAGCCGTTCGACCTGGACGGCATGCGGATCAGCGTCGAGGCGAGCGGCGGGATCGCCGCCGCGCCCGCCACCGGCGGCATGCCGGAGCTGCTGCGCCGCGCGGACGTGGCGATGTACCAGGCGAAGCGGGCCGGGCAGCGCACCTCGACGTACGCCCCGACCCGGGACACCGCCGACCTCGGCCGGCTGACCCTCGGCGGGGAGCTGCCCCGCGCCGTCGCCGACCACGAGTTCACCGTCAACTTCCAGCCCATCGTCGACCTGGGCTCCGGCCTGGTCACCGGCGCGGAGGCGCTGGCCCGCTGGCGTCACCCCGTCCACGGGGTGATCGACCCGCTGCGCTTCCTGGAGGCGGTGGAACGGTCCGGGCTGCTGCCGGCCTTCGCCGAGGCGATCCTCGACGAGGCGCTGCTCGCGGCGAGCGCCTGGCGGGAGGCCGGCTTCGACGTGCCGGTCGCGGTCAACGTGTCGCCGCGCAGCCTGCTCGACGCCCGCTTCCCCGGCTCTGTGCTGGCCCGGCTGCGGTCCCACGACCTGCCCCCCGACCGGCTGGTGCTGGAGTTGACGGAGACGCTCACGCTCAGCCAGCTCGACGTGGTGGACCGGGTGCTCAGCCGGCTGCGGGACGAGGGGGTGCGGCTGGCGCTGGACGACTTCGGCACCGGTTACTCCTCCCTCTCCCTGCTCTCCCGGATCCCGGTGCACGAGTTGAAGATCGACCGCAGCTTCGTGACCGCCATGGAGGGCTCCGCCGAGGCCGCCGCCGTCATCCGCTCCACCCTCGACCTGGGCCGCAGCCTTGGCCTCGACGTGGTGGCGGAGGGGGTGGAGAGCGAGCCGCAGCGCCGGGCGCTCTGGGAGCTGGGCTGCACCGCCGGGCAGGGCCACCTCTTCGCCCGGCCGATGCCCGCCGGCACGCTCCTCGCCGCGTTCCGGAGGGGCTCCGGGGGCAGTCCGGGCGCTCTCGCGCCGCCGCTGCACGACGCCGGCGCGGTCATCCGTCTCGCCCCCGGCCGCCGGCAGGGCGGGCGCGGGCGCGCCGACCGCCACCTGCCGGCCTGAACCGGAACGGCCGTCAGCCACCGTCGACGCGTGGCGGTGGCGTCAGCCCGGTCTGCCAGACTGGCGCGCGTGACCGCCGCCCCGACCAACCGCCGCGGCTGGCGGGCCCTCGACGCCGCCGCCGGTGGCCTCGCCCTCGACCTCGGCCTGTACGCCGTGTCGGCGGCGTTCGCCGCGACCACCGCCGCCACGTCCACACTCGTCCCGCACCGGGCCTGGGGCGGCGTCGCCGCCGCCGGGTACCTCCTCGCCGCCCTCGCGGCGACCGCCCAACTCGTGCTGCGCCGGCGCGACCCGCGGTCGCCGCTGGCCGGCCTGCCGGCCCGCTGGGCGGTCACCGGTTTCGCCTGGTTCACCACCGCCCTGCTGCCGCTGGCCTGGCAGAGCGTCGAACGGGCCGGCGGGCGCGGCGACCGGGCGCAGGAGGAGGTGCTGGTCGTCGAGGAGTCCGGCAGGCGGCTGGTCGACACCGGCACTCCTTACCTCGGGCACGACGCGATCGCCGCCCTGCCGCCCGGCGAGCAGTTGCTCGGCTACACCCCGTACCAGCCCGGGATGGCCCTGTTCGGGCTGCCCAGGGCGGCCCTCGACGCCTGGTGGACCGACGCCCGCGTCTGGTTCGCGGTCGGCACCGCACTGGCACTGGCCCTGGCGGTCCGCGCCCTGGCGCGCGTCGACCGCCCCGCCGGCCACCACGCGGCCGGCGCCGCCGTGCTCCGGGGCGTACAGGCCTCCACCGTACTGCCGGTCTGCGCGCTCACCCTCGCCACCGGCGGCGACGACCTGCCCGTCCTCGCGCTCTGCCTGCTCGCGCTGGCCCTCGCCGCCGCCGGACGACCCGGCCGGGCCGGCATCGCCGTCGGTCTGGCCGGGGCGCTGAAGCTCTTCGCCTGGCCGGTCGCCCTCGTGCTGATCATCTGGGGGATGACCCGGCGGGCCGGCCTGCGGGTCGCGGCGGGAGCGGTCGGCCTGCCCGTCGCCGCGCTGCTCCCCGCCCTACTCGTCGACCGCGACGCGCTGGTCGAGAACGTGCTCCGCTTCCCGCTCGGCCACGGCCTGGTGACCAGCCCGGCACAGTCGCCGTTCCCCGGCCACCTGATCGCCACCGCGCTGCCCGCCGGCCGCGCGGTCGCCGCCGCCCTGCTGCTCGCGGCCGGGCTGGCGATCGCCGTCCGGCTCGCCCGCCGACCGCCCCGCACCGCCGTCGCCGTCGCGCTGACCTGCGGGTACGGGCTGCTGGCCGCGATCCTGCTGATGCCGTCGACCCGCTTCGGCTACCTGCTCTACCCACTCGCCCTCCTGGTCTGGGCCGCCGCACTGCGGCACCCCGGTTCGCCGAACTGGCGGGCGAAGGGCGGCGACACGGCGTAGACCTGAGGCATGACCACCACCTACCGCGACCGCGAAGAGGCGGGCCGGATGCTCGCCGACCGGCTCACCGCCCTGATCGGCGAACCGGACGTCATCGTGCTCGGGCTGGTGCGCGGCGGCGTGCCGGTGGCCCGGGTGGTCGCCGAGCGCCTCGGCGCGCCGCTGGACGTGCTGGTCGTCCGGAAGCTCGGCATGCCGTGGGCGCCCGAGGTCGCCTTCGGCGCGCTCGGCCCCGGCGGCGTGCAGGTGCTCAACGACGTCGTGGCCAGCCGGCTCGGCGCCGACGACATCGCCGAGGTGCGCCAGCGCGAGCAGGCCGAGTTGGAGCGGCGGGAGCAGCTCTACCGCGCCGGCCGGCCACCGCTCGACCTGTCCGGGCGCACCGCCGTCATCGTCGACGACGGCCTGGCCACCGGGGCCACCGCCCGCGCCGCCGTCCAGGTCGCCCGCCACCTCGGCGCCCGCCGGGTCGTGGTCGCCGTCCCGGTCGGCTCGCAGGAGGCGTACGAGATGCTGGCCGCCGAGGCCGACCAGGTCATCTGCGCGCAGCACCCACCGGATTTCATGGCGGTGAGCGCCTACTACGAGGACTTCCACGAGGTGCCCGACTCCGAAGTAACGGAAACGCTGACAGCAACCGCATGACCGGACCGGGTACGGTCGGAGAATGAGCCTGACCTGTCCCAAGTGCCACGGAGAAATGCGCCAGTACGAGCGCAGCGGCGTCGTCATCGACCAGTGCGGCGAGTGCCGGGGGATCTTCCTCGACCGCGGCGAGCTGGAGAAGCTGTTCGAGGCGGAGGCCAACTGGAACCGCCAGCAGGGCGCGCCGACCGCGCCGCAGCCCGCCCACCAGCCGGGCGGCTACCCCGGCCAGCAGCAGGGCGGTTACGCGCCCCCGCCGCCCCCGCCGCCCGCCCCCGCCCCGCACCAGCCGGGTTACGGCGCCGTCCCGCCGCCCCCGCCCCCGCCCCCGCCGGCCCACGGCTACCCGCCGGCCCCGGCGTACGGGCACGGCCACCAGCACCACGGCTACCACGGGCACTACAAGCGCAAGAAGCACAAGAGCTTCCTGGACGAGATGTTCGGCTGAGCCACTCCGTCGACCGGGCCGGTGCCTCGACCGGCCCGGTCACCGTGGCCACGCCCGCACCGCCACTCGCGTGCTGCTTGCCGTGCCGCCGCTCGCCGTGCCGGCCGGCGACGGGCGTGCGACGCTGCACCCCATGACGCACCGGGGGCAGCACCTCGCGCTGGCGCAGGCGTACGACGGGATCAGCCGGGTCGTGGCCGACCTCGACGACGCCGACCTGCAACGGCCCACCCGGTGCCGGGGCTGGCTCGTCGCGGACCTGCTGTTCCACGTGCTCTGCGACGCCCAGCGGGCGCTGGTCGCGCTCGCCAGCCCCGCCGAGGGTCCGCCCGACGTGGACGACGTGAGCTACTGGCGCGCCTTTCCGGACGACGGGGACGGAGCCGGTGCCCGACATGCCTGGTGGGTTCGCCGCTCCGCCGCCGCCTTCGACCGTCCGAGCGGGATCGTCCGGCTCTGGACCGACACGGCCCCCGCCGCCGTACGAGCGGCTGGCGCGGCCGACCCCGACGCCTGCGTCACCACGCAGGGGCACGTGCTGCGCGTGCCGGACCTGCTCGCCACCCTGACCACCGAGGCCGTCGTGCACCACCTGGACCTGGTTCTCGACCTGCCCGACGCGCCCCTGCCCGGGGTGCTCGCCACGCGGGTCGCCGTGGCCACGATGGACGGCCTGCTCAGCGACGACGCCGTCCGCCCGGCCGGATGGAGCGACGCGGAATACCTGCTCAAGGCGACCGGCCGGGTGCCACTCACCGACCGCGACCAGCTCGAACTCGGCGAGGTCGCCGGCTGGTTCCCACTTCTGGGCTGACCCGCGCCGCTGCTCTCAGACGATCGCCATGTCGACGAAGCGCGACAGGTGCAGCTGGGCGGCCACCGTCACGGTGTCGGTCGGGCCATTCCGGTGCTTGGCGACGATGAAATCCGCCTCCCCGGCCCGGGGCGACTCCTTGTCGTAGTAGTCGTCGCGGTGCAGCAGGATGACAACGTCGGCATCTTGCTCAATTGATCCACTTTCACGCAAATCTGACAATTGGGGTCGCTTGTCGGTGCGCTGCTCCGGGCCACGGTTCAGCTGACTCACCGCGATCACCGGGCACTCGACCTCCTTGGCGAGCAGCTTCAGGCCACGGGACAGGTCCGCGACCTCCTGCTGCCGGCTCTCGGTGCGCTTCGGCGAGGTCATCAGCTGGAGGTAGTCGACGACGATCAGCTTGAGGTCGTGCCGCTGTTTGAGCCGCCGCGCCTTGGCCCGGATCTCCATCAGGTTCATGCTCGGCGTGTCGTCGACGAAGAGCGGCGCCTCGCTGATCTCGCCCATGCACCGGGCGAGCTTGGTCCAGTCGTCGTCGGAGAGCTGACCGCTGCGCAGGACGTGCAGCGGCACCCGCGCCTCGGCCGAGAGCAGCCGCATGACGATCTCGACCTTGCTCATTTCCAGCGAGAAGATCGCCGACGCCTGGTTGGCGCGAATAGCCGCATTTCGAGCAAAGTCCATGCTCGCGGTGCTGTTGTGCGTCGGGATCATCGCCCGACCCGCGAGGTAGAGGTGCTCGGGGTTGTCCACCGTCACGCACCGAACCGGGACGCTCGGCACCGGTCGGACGTCCACGATGAAGCGGGAATTCGTCCGCACGTCCGAACTGGTACGACGCCTCGCAGCGTGAGCCGAGCGCTTCCGCTCCAACCGGAAGATTGGATCCGGGGTGGAGAAGTTCAGCGTGTACGCGATCGACGAATCGGGGCTGCGCCCGGGCACCGCCCTTTCCGTGACAGTGCAGCGGTAGCCCAGACTCACCACGAGCTCCCACACGTCCTCGGCGAGCCGCTTGGAGGTGGAGGTGTACCGGAGGTTACCGGCGGGAGCGACCGTGCCGTCGGTGTCCATCAGGCCCGCCAGCAACGCGCGGCGCTGGGGCTCGGAGGCCCGAAGGTACTCCTGCGGGATGTGCTTGTCCGTCGCCACCCCCAGCCGGCGGAGCAGCGCCAGAAACGAACCGTGCACGACCCTGCAGTCCGCGCAGCGCTTGACGGCAGGGTTCTCCCGAAGTGCCCGGGTGGACCGGCCGCAGTTGACACACGTCCGCTCGGTCGATGGCGTTGCCGCCGGCAGAGAGATGCTGTAGAGCATCGGGCCGCTGGGCCGCACCACGAATCCGTCCCGCTCGACAAGGTCCACCATCTCGTCGTCAGCGGTGGTGAACCGGCTGGCGCCGGTGTGCCCGTCACCGAGCCACACGCCCAGGGTGTAGGGCGGGATCAGCAGGTCGCGCTCCGGCAGTCGCAGGGGACCGCAGTTCTCGACGGCGTGGTTCAACCGCCGGTCGGCCGTGTCGGTACGCAACGTCGCCGCGATCTGGGCAGTGGTCACCACGCCGCCGTGCCGGACCCGGGCACCGGCATTGACGTGCCGCTCGGCCCGCTCGCGCAGCCCAGTCAGCAGTGGCCCTGGCCCTGCCGGGTACGCCGGTGCGCTCCAGTTCCGCGCCTTCCCCGCGCGCGTCACCAGCCGGCTTACCCGCCCCTCGGCGCCGACCTCCCGCGCGACGGCGTGCAGGACGTTGCGGAACTCAGGGCCGACCTGTTCCAGGGCCTGCGCCACGGTGACGAGGCGTCGGGATTCGGCACCGACCGTCGCCTGGGCGGTCCGCGCCCTGGACAACGACGACTCCGGCCAGTACTGACGCGTTCGCTGCTCAGGCTGGCGTCGGCTTGCCCGGGTCGTGGTCTTCCATAGGTGCTCCGCGTCCGCGACGATCACCGTGCCGTCGGAAAATTCAACCTCGTAGCACGGCCGGTCGTACATCACCTCGAAGGCGGCGGTAACGGTGGTCGGGCTGCCATCGGCGGCCAGCAGGCGGTCGCCCACGGCGACCTCGCCCATCGTGGTCCATCCGTCCGGGGTTGGCAGCGGCGTGTCGAGGGCGAGCGCCTTACCCAAACCCGGCCGCCCGGCGACGATGATGAGCTGCCCGGCGTGCAGGCCGTTGAGCAGCCGGTCCAGGTCGGTGAAGCCGGTGGGGACGCCGGTCATCACGCCGCCCTGAGCGCCCACCGCCTCGATCTCGTCGAGCGTCGGCTGGAGCATGTCGGCGAGCACCGCGAAGTCCTCGCTGACGCGACGCTCGGTGACGTCGTAGACCGCCTGCTGGGCGAGGTCGACGATGTCGTCGACGTCGCGGCTGCCGCCCTGTCCGGTGCCGTAGCCCAGCTGCACGATCTTGGTGCCGGCCTCCACCAGCCGCCGCAGGACCGCCCGCTCGCTGACGATCCGCGCGTAGTAGGCGGCGTTCGCGGCGGTCGGCACGCTGGCGATCAGCGTGTGCAGGTAGGGGGCGCCGCCGATCCGGACGAGGTCGCCGGAGTCGGCCAGCGCCGCCGCCACGGTGATCGAGTCGGCCGGCTCGCCCCGACCGTAGATCTCCAGGATGGTGTCGAAGATGGTGGCGTGCACCGGCCGGTAGAAGTCGTTGGTCTTGAGGATCTCGACGACGTCGGCGATGGCGTCCTTGGAGAGCAGCATGCCGCCGAGGACGCACTGCTCGGCAGCGACGTCCTGGGGTGGGGTCTTGTCGAACTGACCGTCGCGCTGGGGCGGCGCGGACGCCTGGCCGCCGCCGGTGCGCTGGTCCGCCCGCATGTCGTCGGTGACCGACACGGGTCCCCCCTCCACTGCGTCGGATCCAAGGCCAGCTCTACCGCCGGGGTACGACAACCTCGACCTGCCGGTCGATCGGGGGTCATCGCACGGCCGGTCGGGGGCCCACCTTACGGAACCCGAGGTCAGCCCCTCAACCATGGCAGTGGACGAGCCTCGGGACAACCTGTGGATGCCGGTGGACGACCATGTGCGCAGGGTGTGCACAGGCTGTGGACAACTGTTGGGGAATTCCCCCGGGCAAGCCTCTGAGCTGGGAAAACTCAATCCCCACCCTGTGGAGGAGAAGTTTTCGGTCGAACTGCCCGGTCGAACGTCCCGGGCCCCTTCCCGCGAACGGCTACACCGGGACAGCGGATTGCGCCATCGGTGGGGAAGGGTGACGCTCCGGCCGTGAGTTACCGGGACCGGGGGCGCGGAGAGTAGGAGCGATGATCCGCGCGAGCAACGGCACGCCGCCCCAGACGACGAGGACGACCTCGACCGCCGCCGGTCCGGTGGCGGCTGGCGGACCACGGAGACCACCCGTTGGCGCCGGGTCAGCGAGACGACCTGGCGGGAGACCCCGGCGGGCGGCGCGGTCCCGGAGTCGGACCACACCGGGGAGTGGACGTTCGACCGACCGCAGGAGCGGGGCTACTCGGGGCGCCACCGGGCCGAGGACCGGGAGGCACGCGGATCGGCGACGACCTCCTACGCCCGACCGTCCATGGCGCCGCGACGGCGGGCGTCCGAGCCGGTCGCCCCGTCGCGGGCGTCGACCTCGGCAGCCGTACGCCGTCGGGTCCAGGCCGCCGGGGCGGAAGCCCGGAGCCGCCGCGTCGAGGACGACCCGCTCGATGCCGATCCGGGTGGGCCGTGGCGGCTGGTGCTGCTCTACACCGCCGCATGCTACGTGGTGGCGGCGGTGCTGATCTTCGCCTGGCTGTCGACCCTGGACGGGCAGGCACCGCGGGTTGCGTCACCGACATCAGCGGCGGGGGCTGCGGCTCGCCGCGGGCGCGGGCGCTGGGTTCCCTGGCATCGGGCCTGCCGCGATTCGGGTTGGCGCTGGCCAGCAGCCTGGTCGTGGCGCTGCTGCTGCACCGGGTCGGCACCACCTGGCGTTCGGCCGCGGTGGCACTGGCTGCGGCGGTGGTCGGCGGTGGCGTCTCGACGGTCATGACCAGCGCGGTCACCGGGCAGCCGATCGGCTGACGCGCCACTACCCGGCGGGGCCGACTCGTCGGACGCGAACAGGGCCCGCACCGGTCGGTGCGGGCCCTGTTCGTGGTGCTGTGGTGAGGCGTCAGCCCTGGACGACGTTGAGGTCGAACTTGGCGGTCACCTCGGGGTGCAGCTTGATCCGCACCGGGTAGGAGCCGGTCGACTTGATGTGACCGGGCAGCTCCAGCCGGCGACGGTCGAGGGCCGGGCCGCCGGCGGCCTTGACGGCCTCGACGATCTCGGCCGGGGTGACCGACCCGAAGAGCCGACCACCGTCACCGGCACGGGCCTTCAGGTTGACCTTGAGGCCCTCGAGCTGGTCCTTGACCTCGTTGGCGTGGCCGAGGTCGCGGATCTCCCGGGCCGAGCGGGCCCGCTTGATGACCGTGACCTGCTTCTCCGCACCCTTGGTCCAGGCGATCGCGAAGCCCTGCGGCAGCAGGTAGTTACGGCCGTAGCCGTTCTTGACCTCGACGATGTCGCCCGGGGCACCGAGGCCGGACACCTCCTGAGTCAGGATGATCTTCATATCGGTGCCTCCTCTCAGCGGGCCGTGGCGGTGTACGGCAGGAGCGCCATCTCGCGGGCGTTCTTGACCGCACGGGCGATCTGCCGCTGCTGCTGCGAGGTCACGCCGGTCACCCGCCGAGCGCGGATCTTGCCGCGGTCGGAGATGAACTTGCGCAGCAGCGCGGTGTCCTTGTAATCGATGTAGGTGATCCCGTCCTTGTCGAGCGGGTTCACCTTCTTCTTCGGCTTGCGAAGTGCAGCGGCCTTGGCCATTGCTCGTGCTCCTGGTTTGCGATCGCGGGCGCTCGGCGCCATTAGAACGGGGGCTCCTCGTCGAAGTTTCCGCCACCCGAACCACCGCGCGAGGGTGCCGGAGCGGCCGAGGCCCAGGGGTCGTCGAAGTTGCCTCCGCCGCCCTGGCCACCACCGCCACCGAAGCCGCCGCCACCGCCGCCGGAGCGGGACATCTTCTGCACCTTCGCCGTGGCGTAGCGCAGCGACGGGCCGATCTCGTCGACCTCGAGCTCGATGACGGTGCGCTTCTCGCCCTCACGGGTCTCGTAGGACCGCTGACGCAGCCGGCCGGACACGATCACGCGGGCGCCGCGCTGAAGCGACTCCGCGACGTGCTCGGCGGCCTGCCGCCAGACGGTGCACGAGAGGAACAACGGCTCGCCGTCCTTCCACTCGCCGGACGCCTTGTCCATGAACCGGGGCGTCGAGGCGACCCGGAACTTGGCGACCGCAGCACCGGAAGGGGTGAACCGCAACTCGGGGTCATCGGTCAGGTTGCCGATGACCGTGATGGTGGTGTCTCCTGCCATGACCATCTCCTCGCGCACTCATCAGTTCTGCCGTACAGGCTCTCAGAGCCCTCTGACAGCACCGGTGAGGCTGGTCCGGGTGAACCGGGTTGAATGCTTAGCGCATCTCCGGCCGGATGACCTTGGTGCGCAGCACGGACTCGTTGAGCCGCAGCTGACGGTCCAGCTCGGCCACCGCCGCAGGCGTCGCCTGCAGGTCGATGACGGCGTAGATGCCCTCGGCCTTCTTGTTGATCTCGTACGCGAGGCGCCGGCGGCCCCACACGTCGGTCTTCTCCACCGAGCCACCCGCGGTCCGGATCACGTTCAGGTACGTGTCGAGCGACGGGGCGACGGTGCGCTCCTCGAGGCTGGGGTCGAGGATCACCATGATCTCGTAATGACGCAAGACGTGCTCACCTCCTGTGGGCTAAGCGGCCACGGTCCTTCCGTGGCAGGAGGTCGTGCGTCGTGGCCCACGCCGGTCCCGGGGGGACCCGGCCGGACGCGGACAACCGGACCAGGATACCCGGTCCGGACGATCATGCCCGGGGTGGTCGGTCCACCCGCCCCGGGCAGAGGCGACGGGGGCCCGCCTCGACGTCACTGTCGATGCGAGCCCCCGTGCACGAGGCCGCGGGGCGTCCCGTCCGCATTCCTTGGGTGGGACCTGGGGAGGAACGACCACACCGATGAGGTTGGACCGGGGACGCCCCGCGGAGCTTTATCGTGTTGTTACCTGACGTTACAACGGCTCTTTACCCTTGTTGGCGTAAATGGCGGATTTCTCCGAAATTTTTGCCCGGCCCGGATACCGGTTCCGGGGGCCGGCCCCCGTCGCGCCGGGCCGCGCGACGGGGGTGGCCCCCCTTCCCCGGCGGCTCGGCCCCCCCGGCGGGCGACCGGCGGGCCCCGCGCACCGGAGCACCAAAC
>NZ_JBFAVI010000103.1:19258-23331 GCF_040679695.1 Micromonospora sp. NPDC052213 | reverse complement strand
GCCGGTGCCGGACTTGTGGATGTCGGCGGGGTGGCGGGGGGCGGCGCTGGCCGGGCGCCCGCCGGATCGGCGGCGCGACGATCGGCGCGACCGCGCCCCGGCGGGCGCGGGCGACCACCGACACGACGAGGTGACGCAGGGTCGTGTCGGCGACGAGGCGGGTCCGCGCGTTCGTCGACGGCGCCGCTGCCGCGGGGACCGGACGCGAGTGCGCAGCAGCGGCCCGCGGCCCCGACGAGCGGGGCTGCCCGGACAGGCCGCAGAGGATCACGGCGTCACCATAGACCGGCTGCCCGCGTATCGGCCACCACCTGCGGCGGCGGCCACAACGCCGGGCCGCGGGGACCTTCGGCGGGCGGGTGGCGGGCGGCCCTGGGCCACCGGGACGCTCGGCTATCACGCCGCGGAACCAGGCGGCCCGGTTTCGCCGTTCGCGCGACCGGACGCCGGTGCACGCCTCATCATCGAACTCTCAGCGACCTGACTGAGGGTAGGTGGGCGAGCGTGCGGGAGATGGCGGTTGCGCCGGTCGTCACCGACGTCGAGCTCGGCCTGGCCGAGGTGGTGTGGCACAACGCCGAACGCGATCCGGACCAGACGCAGTTCGTCCGACCGGACCCCGACCCCCGGTCCTGGCCGGCTGCCCGGTCGGGGCGGGGCGCGACGACCGTGACCTGCCGGCAGTTCCGCGACGACGTGCAGGCGGTCGCCCGAGGTCTGGTGGCCGCGGGGGTCCAGCCGGGCGACCGGGTGGCGCTGATGAGCCGCACCCGGTACGAGTGGACCCTGGTGGACTACGCGCTGTGGTCCGTCGGCGCGGTGACGGTTCCCGTGTACGACACGTCGAGCGCGGACCAGTTGGCCTGGATCCTCTCCGATTCGGGCGCGGTCGCCTGCGTGGTGGAGACGGCCGGGCACGCCGCGATGCTGGACGGCCTGCGCGGCTCCCTGCCGGCGTTGGCGCACGCGTGGGAGATCGACGCGGGCGACCTGATCCGACTGGCCGGGGCCGGCCGCGTCGTCGACGTCGGGCAGGTGGAGGCCCGCCGTCGGCGCGTGTCGGCGGGCGACATCGCCACGATCGTGTACACCAGCGGCACGACCGGACGGCCGAAGGGTTGCGTCCTGACGCACGGCAACATCGCCCTGGACGTCGGCAACGCGACCGCGATCCTGCCGGAGGTGTTCCATCCCGCCGCGTCGACGGTGCTGTTCCTGCCCCTGGCCCACGCCTTCGCCCGGATGATCCAGGTCGGCGTCGTACACACGCGCGCCACCATGGTGCACAGCGCGGACATCGGCGGCGTGCTGGACCAGCTCCGCCGGTACCGTCCGACGTTCGTCCTGGCCGTGCCGCGGGTGTTCGAGAAGATCTACGACCGGGCGAGGCGGAAGGCGGCCGACGAGCACCGGGGCTGGCTGTTCGCGGTCGCCGACCGGGTGGCGGTGCGGTACAGCCGCGCGCGGGACACCCGTGGCGGACCGGGGACCGTGCTGCGGCTGGCGCATCTGGTGTGCGACGTGCTGGTCTATCGCAAGCTGCGGGCGGCGCTGGGTGGACGCTGCCGGGTGGCGATCGTCGGCGGGGCACCGCTGGCGCCACGGCTCGCGCACTTTCTCCGCGGCGCCGGCCTCACGGTGCTCGAGGGGTACGGGCTGACCGAGACCTCGCCCGCCCTGACGGCCAACACGCCGGCGGCGATGCGGATCGGCACGGTGGGTCGTCCGCTGCCCGGAGTCGAGATCGCGATCGCCGAGGACGGGGAGATCCTGGCCCGGGGAGGGGTCATCTTCCCCGGGTACTGGAACAACGCCGAGGCCACCCGCGAGACGTTCACCGACGGTTGGCTGCGTACCGGCGACCTCGGGACACTCGACGAGGACGGCTACGTGCGGGTCACCGGGCGGAAGAAGGACATCATCGTCACGGCGTCCGGCAAGAACATCGCCCCCGCCCCGCTCGAGGATCAGGTCCGCGCGGATCCGCTGGTCAGCCAGTGCGTGGTGATCGGCGACGGACGGCCCTACCTCGTCGCGCTGGTCACGATCGACCCGCAGGCGTGGCCGGGGTGGCGGGCCGCGCACGGTCGCGCGGACGCCTCGGTGTCGGACCTGCGGGACTCCCCGGCGCTGCGGGAGGCGGTCCAGCACGCGGTCGACCGGGCGAACCGCGCGGTGTCGCGGGCCGAGCAGATCAAGAAGTTCCGCGTCCTTCCCCGCGACCTCACCGAGGCCGACGGTGAACTCACCCCCACGTTGAAGGTGCGGCGAGCGGTGGTGCAGGAGCGCTACGCCGCCGACATCGACGCACTCTACCGCGACCACTGACGCCCCTGCCGGAGACAGGCTCATTGACACGGAGCGTCGTACGGATTCCACTGCTTGCAACAGCACCGCCGGCCCGGCTCGCTTGACCGGCACCGTTGCCACAGTGGGGAGGCGTCATGTCCACGCCCGTCAAGCCGCCGCAGGACGCCGTGACCCTCCGCCGTCTCCGTCTCGGCATCGGCACGGTCGGCATCGCGCTGCCGATCGTGCTGACGGTCGGCAACGCGATGCTCACCGGCAGGTTCGTTCTGCTCGACTCGATCAGCGCCTCCTACCACACCGGCATGCGAGACGTCTTCGTCGGCGGAATGTGCGCCATCGGCGTCTTCCTCGTCTGCTACCGCTACCGGAAGGTGGACGACGTCCTCAGCTCGATCGCCGGCGTACTGGCGATAGCGGTGGCGCTGTTCCCCGCCGCGACGGGTGCGCCGAGGGGAACGCTCACGCCCACCGACGTCACGATCGGGCGGCTGCACCAGGTCTCGGCCGCTGCCCTGTTCGTGCTGCTGGCCGTCTTCTGCATCTTCCTGTTCCCCCAGACCGGCTCGACGGTCCCCGCGACAGGGCGGACGCGGGCCCGCAACGGCATCTACTACGCCTGTGGCGGCATCATCATCGGCGCCATCGCGCTCGCGGTGGCGAGCAACGCGCTGCCCTTCTCCGTCCGCGACACGCTCAAGCCGCTGTTCTGGTGCGAGGCGGTGGCGGTGCTCGCCTTCGGTGCCGCGTGGCTCGTCAAGGGCGAAGCGATGTTCCGGGACTCACCACCGCCCCCTGCCGAATCCGAGGTGCGCCGCGCGGCCCCGACCCTCTAGGGTTCCGCCGTGGCTTTGGAGATCGTGTCCCTGGCGGACCGCCCGGACCTGGCACCGCTGCTCGACGACGACTTCGACGGGGCGTGGCCGCCGTTCATGCTCTGGGACCCGATGGGTGCCGTGTACTACGGGGTCGCGCACGACCTGTACCCCGAGTTCGTGTTCGTCGCGGTCGACTCCGCCGAGCCCGGACGCGCCGTCGCCCGGGCGTACGCCGTGCCGCTGCGCTGGACGGAGGCGGAGCTGCCCGACGGCGGCTGGGACCGGGTGATCCAGCGTGCCACCATCAACCGCCTCACCGGCGCCACCCCGAACATCGTCTCGGCCCTGGAGATCTGCATCCGGCCGGACCGGCGGGGCACCGGCCTGTCGGCCCTGATGCTCGCCGCCATGCGGGAGGCCGTGGCGAAGCGGGGCTACGACACACTGGTCGCGCCGGTCCGCCCGAGCGGCAAGCACGCCGAGCCCGACCTGCCGATGACGGAGTACGCGGCGCAGGTCCGCGAGGACGGCCTGCCGGTCGACCCGTGGCTGCGGGTGCACGTCCGGGCCGGTGGACGCGTCGAACGCGTCGCTCCCCGGTCGATGACGATCACCGGGACGCTCGCCGACTGGCGCCGCTGGACGGGCCTGCCGTTCGACACCAGCGGACCGGTCCACGTGCCGGGAGCCCTCGTGCCCGTGCACTGCGACGTGGCGCACGACCACGCCGTCTACGTCGAGCCCAACGTCTGGGTCCGGCACCGCCTGTAGGCCGCCGCGTACGGCTCCAGACCGGTCGGCCCCGGCGGTCGCCGGGCAAACCTCGCCCCTGCTCCGCAGACGAGTCCTGCTCACCGCGTCGGCGGTGCTGTCGAGGTTCAGCTCGGCGCGATCGCGCGTCGTCGGTGGGGGGGGGGGGGGGGGGGCCCCGGGCGCCCCCGAGGCCGG
>NZ_JBFAVI010000103.1:0-19248 GCF_040679695.1 Micromonospora sp. NPDC052213 | reverse complement strand
GCCATGGCGGCCCCGGTCCCACGACGCTCAGGAGGCGACCAGGTCGTCAATCTGGTTGATCGCCGAGGTGGCGCCTTCCACGACGCCCATGTCCAGCACCTGCTGCAGCGCCTCGGCGGAGGCGTACCTGCCCACGTAGGTCGCGCGGGTGCCGCCGTTGTGCTCGGTGAAGGTGTAGGCGTTCTTGGAGACCGGCAGTTCCGGCCTCGGGTTGAAGTCCAGGTCGGCGAAGCCGTCGTCGAAGGAGAAGCCCCTCGGCTCGTCCACGGCGGTGACCAGCCAGTATCCGGCGTGCTTGTCGCCCTCCGGGCCGGTCATGTAGTAGGTCACGCGACCGCCAGGCGTGAGGTCGTGGTCGACCACCGTCGCCGGGTAGGTCGGCGGTCCCCACACCTTCTCCAGTTGGCGGGGGTCGGCGTAGACCTGCCAGATCCGCTCTACCGGCGCGGCGAATTCCGCGGTGATGGTCAGGGTCAGGTTGTCAAGGTCGTGCTGGACGTCGGTCACGGGCATGGTTCAGTCCTCCTGATCGGGGTCCGATGCGATGAGTACGTCGATGCGGGCGATGCGGCCACGCCAAACCTGTTCGAGCTCGGTGAGCATGGACGCCACCGACCGCACCGCCTCCACGTCACCGCTGGCCAGCTGCTCACGACCACTGCGTCGCTTGGTCAGCAGACCAGCCTTCTCCAGCACGGCGACGTGCTTCTGCACCGCGGCGAAGCTCATGTCGTACTTCGCCGCGAGCGCGGAGACGGAGTGCTCGCCGGTCAGCACGCGGCGCAGGATGTCGCGCCGGGTGCGGTCAGCGAGCGCGTGGAACATGGCGTCCGCCCGGTCGTCGCTCTCCTCGGTCACGGGTCGAATATACAACCGATCGGTTTCATATTGTCAAGGCGTGACCCACTGCCACCATCGCGCCGATCGGAGCGACCCGCGCACCAGGATCATCCACCCGGTATCCGCCGGCCGGACCGAACATCTCGGAACCGGGGGTGCCAGCGAGGCTCGGCGGACGACCCGAACGGATCCTTGACGGCCCCTGACGGCGTGATTAAGGTCCGGGCCGTAATGACATAGACGAACGGAGCCCACCATGCCACTCAGCCGTCGTTCGCTCCTCACGAGCAGTGCCCTTACTGGTGCCGCACTGGCGGTTGGCCACGGGGCGGTGACCGGCCCGGCCATGGCTCAGGGCGACCAGGAGCTCACTCCCACGAGTTTCGGTCCCGCCTCTTTGACCGCCGCCGTCCGGGGTGCCGCCGTCATCGGCGACAGCGTCTTCATCACCTCCCGGTTCAACACCCCCGAGGGGAAGATGCGGCTGGGCGAGTTCGACGTCAACACCGGCGAGATGCGCAGCATCGACGACCTCACCATCCCGAGCAACGGCGGGCAGAAGCTCGCCGCCGACGGTCGCTACGTCTACATCGGCCCGGCCGGCAGCGCGTACGTCTACCGGTTCGACCCACAGACCAAGGAGCTGGCGGCCTGGGCCCGCGCCGGGGGCAGCACCACCTGGTACTACGACATGGTCGTGCACGGCGAGCACCTCTACATCGGCACGTACCCGGACTGCACCGTCAAGCGGATCCGCCTCGCCGACGCGACGATCGAGACGTACGGCCGCATCTCCACCTCCCAGTACGCCGCGGCCGTGGCGGTCGACGACGAGTACGTCTACGGCGGGTCGGCCGCGCCCGGCACGCTGCTGGCCTGGCCGAAGGCCGGCGGCACCGCCACCAACCTGACCCCGCACCTGAGCGCCTCCCCGGTCGGCATCCTCGACATGACGGTCGCCGACGGCGTCGTCTACGTGGCCAGCGGCCGGCAGCTGATCTCCTTCCACCGCGACGGCTCCAACCGGGTCTCCCGCGACATCCCCGCCGAGGACCGCTACGTCGACCAGGTCACCGTCGGCAGCGACGGCAAGGTGTACGCGCTGACCCGACTCACCACCAACCTGTACGAGGTCACCGCCGACGGCCTGGTGAAGGTCGGCCAGCCCCTCGCCGACGTGGAGAACGCGCTCCTGGCCCCGCTGCCCGGCGGCGCTCTGCTCGGCGTCAGCGGGCTGGGGCACGTGTGGAAGACGACGCCGGGCGGCACGGCCAGCGTGTGGCAGACCGCCACCCGGGGCTTCGGCTACCCGGAGACGATCCAGTCGATGATGCGGCACACCCGGGGCACGATCTGGGTCGGCGGCCACTACGCGATGACGGTGCACCGCACCGAGGCCGGCACCAACGACCGGTTCGACATCAACGGCGAGGTCAAGGCGATGGCCGAGGGCCAGGCCGGCGTGGTCTACGCGGGCCTGTACCCGAGCACGCAGATCGTGGCGGTCGACCCGGACAGCTACGAGGTCAAGGTGCTGGGCCTGCTCGGCAACGAGCAGCTGCGCACCAAGCGCATCGTCGTGGACCGGCCGCGCAACCAGCTCATCGTGGCGTCCAGCCCGCAGACCACCAAGCACACCGGCGCGCTGACCTTCATCGACCTGGCCACCAACGCCTTCGACTCGCACCGCGAGTTCCTGCCCGAGCAGAGCGTCATGGACGTGGTGGTGCAGGGCACCACCGCCTACATCGCCGGCGACACCTACGGCGAGGGCACCACCGGCCCGATCCGCAAGGTCGCGCAGGTGGCGGCCGTCGACATCGTCACCCGTCAGCTGCTGTGGCGCGAGGAGATCAAGCCGGACTGGCAGTCGTACGAGAGCCTGCACGTGGTGGGCAACCTGCTCTACGCCATGGGCCGGCGCCCGCGCGGTGCCTGGTTCGCCTACGACCTGCACACCCGCACCATCGTGATGGAGGGCGACCTCGGCGGGTACGGGCAGTTCAACGGGGTCGACGGCCGGGTTTTCTCCTGGGTGCACTGGACCAACGACATCTGCGAGCTGCCGACCGTCCCGGGCGGCGCGGTGACCACGCTGTACGACAACGTGCCGCGCGGCTGGTACAACAACCCGGCGTTCCACTTCACCCCGGACGGCAAGTCGACCTGGGGCATGCACGGCATGGACCTGGCCCGCTTCCCGCTGCCCAAGAAGTAGTCCGAACCGGGCACGTAGACCGACCCGCCGCCGGACGCGATCCGGTAGGCGGTGCGATGGACGGGCCCGCCGGATCACGGCGGGCCCATCCACCAGAGGTTGCAATCTGGACGGAGACCCGTTGCGGCACGAACGGCAGAACATCGACCCGGCGCTACCGCACGTACCGGACGGCGCCCGGCGCACCGACGCCCGCCAACGTGCCGCCGTTCGGCTCGAGCACGACTTCCCCTTCGACCCGAGCTACGGTCACCGCCTCGACCAGTTGCTCCGCATCCCGGCGCCAGCCGCACCCGCCGACTTCGACGAGTTCTGGCGCGCTCGATACGACGCCGCGCGGCAGGTCTCGACGGAGCCCACCATCGGTCCCCTGGAGGAGGAACGCGACGGCGTACGGATCTTCGGAGTGGCCTACTCGTCCGTGGGCGGCGTCCGCATCGGCGGATGGCTCGTGCTGCCCGTCGAGTCGGAGGGACCGACCGCGACCGTCAGCGGCGTCGAGCACGGGTTCGTCATCGGCCACGGGTATGGCGGCCGTCAGGAACCGGGCCCCTCGGTACCACTGCCGTTGCCTCGGTCGGCGGCGATCCTTCCCTGCGTACGGGGCATGGGCGCGCGCAGCCTGCTGCCGGGCATACCCGACCACGCCGACGGGCACGTGCTGCACGGCATCGACTCGCGTGACCGGTACGTCATCGGAGACTGCGTCGCCGACCTGTGGTGCGCGGCGTCGGCGCTGCTGCAACTGGTGCCGAGTCTCAACCTGCCCGCTGGCCCGCGCCTGGGTTATCTCGGCGAGAGCTTCGGCGGCGGAATCGGTGCCCTGGCCCTCCCCTGGGACGACCGCTTCGCCGCGGCCCGGTTGACCGTACCCACCTTCGGCAACCACCCGCTGCGGCTCACCCTCCCCTGTGTGGGCAGCGGCGAGTCCGTCCGCGCACACCACCGTGAACACCCGGGAGTGACGCGGGTCCTGCGATACTTCGACGCCGCCACGGCCGCGACGAGGCTGCGCATCCCGACACTGGTCGCGCCCGCCCTCTTCGACCCCGCCGTGCCGCCACCGGGCCAGTTCGCCGTGCACAACGGCCTGGCCGGGCCGCGCGAGCTACACGTGCTGACCGCGGGGCACTTCCCGCACGCCGACAGCCAGACCGAGTACGAGGAACTCGTCGCGGCGAGCCAGCGCTTCTTCGGACAGCACCTCGACGACCGCGCCGACGGGCCAGACGCGGGCGGCAGCGATCCGCAAGCTGAAGCGCCACTCGGCGAGAGGATGGTGGGGTAAGGCATTCTCCGCGCGCCGAATCCGATGTAGCCGCCGAGGACCCGCTCAGTACATGCGCCCGCCGGACCGGCCGGACGGCGCCAGATGCCTGGCGTGCTCCCGCAGCCTGGCCACCGGGTCGTATCCCGCACCGGTGGTGCTGCTCTCCAAGCCGGTCAGGCCGGACAGGTGGATATGGCCGCGGTCACTGCTGTCCCGGCGGGCATGATCGGGCTGCCACGAGTCGTGGTAGCAGGGGCCGCCCCCGTCTCGCTCCGGCTCCCAGTTCATGTACTTCAGCCAGCTGATCCCAGCCACCACATTGCAGCGGTCGGCGAACAGTTGCGCGCCAAGCTGCTGGAGCGAGGGTAGACCGGAGGCGCCGGGCGGCATGATGTCGATCGCGTAGCCGATGCCGTACTGCGCGGGGTCGGGATATCCGGTCCGAGAGTACGGGGTGTGGTCCTGGGGCGGCTCGGCCTCAAGATGGCGCCGGTCGCCGATGTCGTAGACGGTGTAACCGTAGCTACGCAGCACGTCCCGCAGATCGCACGCCGGCTGCATCAGCCTGAACGGGCAACCCCGCCTGATCCAGTTCTCTCGGTCCTGCACTGACATGATGGCTCCTCCGCCGGCGAGTGGCGACCTCATTCGTCGGAATGCGGGCGTCCTTGACCGCCGCCCGACAGCCGGCGCTTACCCGCTGGCGCGCGATCCATACGGCGCGGGGGCGCTGTTACGTTGCCGGTAGTCAGGGGCCGAGGCAGGCTTGGCGAGTAAGGGTATCGAGCCGTCGTCGCCCTTGGTCGCCGCCGGGACGGCGTTCACCGGATTCCGTTTCCCCGCCGAGGTGATCGTCGTCGCGGTCTGGTAGTACCTACAGGCCCGGCGGTTCTCACGGTCTGCCGGCTCGACCGCGACAGCCATTTCATGGTTGTGAGTGAGTCGATGCTGATCGTGGCTGGATGCGGTGGTGGGCCGGCTGTCACGCCGGGTGAGCGTGGGTCCCTTGGGTCGTTGGTTCGGGGCTGATCGGTGTCAGCCGGGGAGCGGGTTGGCCGCGATCCGGGTGAACGGCGATGGCGATCTGAGAGGCCATGGCCAGGTCCGCACTCCCATGGCCTCCACATCGCCGGCCGCCAAGGCCCACGTGACCGCCACTCGACCGACGTCAGCTGTCCGTCGATCGGCCTACCCGCCGCCACCTTGGACGATGCCGAGAATGCCTGATCGTCAGGACCTCAGCCGAGCGCCGACGACGACCCGGCGATGGAAGCCAGTTGGGCCCGCGAGGTGATACCCAGCTTGGGGAACGCCTTGTAGAGGTGGTAGCCGACGGTCCGCGGGCTGAGGAAGAGCCGGGCGCCGATGTCACGGTTGGAAGCGCCGGTGGCTGCCAGCCGCACGACCTGGCGTTCCTGGGGAGTCAGCACGCTGAGCGGATCGTCGGCCTTGCGCGGCGCCGCCGGCACGTCCCCCGTCGCGCGCAGCTCCGCGCGAGCCCGCTCGGCCCACAGCCGCGCACCGAGCCGGTCGAAGGTGTCCAGCGCGACGCGCAGTTGCGTACGGGCGTCCGCCCGCCGCCGTGCCCGCCGCAGCCACTCGCCGTAGGCGAGCTGCGTCCTCGCCTGCTGGTACGGCTGAACGTCCTGCTGGTGAAGCTGCACGGCGTGCGCGAAGTGTGCCTCGTTCTCCTCGACGAGGGCCCGGCACCGCAGGGCGATCGCGTCCGACGACGGCTGGCGGACGTGCCGGGCCCAGGCCAGACACCGGGCGAGCGGCTCCTTCGCCCGCTCCGGTTCGCCGCTGCGGACGGCTGCCTCCACCTGGTCCGCGGCGCTGAGGAGAGCGATCCCTGCCGAGGGGATGGCCGCCAACTGCCGCAGGGCGGCGGCCGGACGACCCAGGCCGAGCTCCAGCAGGCCGAGTGCCCAGCGTCCGATGTCCGCCGCGAGGACGAGGCCATGCTCACCGGCTCCCGCTATGCCCTCCTCGGCCTTCGTGCGGCACTCATCGACGTTGCCCTGCTGCGCGAGCACCCAGGCGAGCGAACACGTGAGGTGGCTGACCCGAGGCTGGTGGCCCAGATCCGCCGCCAGCCGCAGCCCCGCGTTGAGGGACGTCATGGCCTCGCCGTACCGGCCGAGCCACCCCTGCGCGAGTCCATGGTCGTTGAGCGCGAAGGCGAGCCAGCCGATCATCCCGTTCTTCTGGCAGTCCGCCACGACGCGGCCGGTGATCTCCTCACAGAGAGCGGTGCGGCCCAGCGGAAGGCAGGCAGCGGCGGTGAAGGTCAGTCCCGGCACCCCCAGCCCCGCACCCGGGTGTGCGTCGACGGCCTCGCCCATGAGCGTGATCCCGCCGCCGATGTCACCGCCCAACAGGCGGCTGAGCCCGAGCGCCGCACCGACCAGCGGTGACCCGATCTCGGGAAGCGCGCGGAGACTCGCCGCGGCCTCCTCCGCCAGTCGGGCGTCACCGGCGAACCAGGCGCAGCGGATGGCCTCCACCAGCAACCAGGTGGCCCGCTCGGTGGAGCGGGCGGCCACGCGGGGGACGTTGTCCAGGAGGATCCGGCCCGCCGCGAGCGGCGTGCCCAACTCGAACTCCCGATGCGCGCGCACCTGGACCAGCGCGGCGCTCATGTCCGGGTCCTCCACCTCAGGCGTCGCCCGGTCGGCGAGCGCGGCAGCGCGACCCGTCAGACCCGCGTCACTGGCGGCCAGCGCGGCGGCGGCCAGCCGTTCGGATCGTCGCACCGGGTCGGCGGTGAGCTCGGCGGCCCGCTCGTAGGCGGTCGCGATCGCGGCGTGGCCGCCACGCGTACGTGCCCGTTCCGCCGCTTCCTCCAGCTCCCGGGCGACGTTCTCGTCAGGGCCGAGCGTGGCCGCGGCCAGGTGCCACGTCCGCCGGTCGGCCGCGTCGACGGCGGCCGAGCGGGTGAGGGCGTCGGCGAGGGCTCGATGTACGGCGAGGCGCCGGGTCACCGGCGCGCTCTGGTAGGCGGCGGCCCTGATCAGGGGATGGCGGAATCCCACGGTCGCGCCCCTGATCTCGATCAGCCGGCTCCGCTCGGCCTCCTCAAGGCCGTGGAGGGAGGCGCCCGCGCCCACCAGGGTGTCGAGCTCACCCGAACCGTCCGCCGCCGCGATCAGCAGCGCGGCCCGGGCAGGCTCGGCGAGCGCGGCTATCCGTGCGTGGAAGGCTTCCTGGACCCGGTCGACGACCGGCATCGCACCCACCGGCGGCAGTCGTCCCGCCCGCTGTTCGGCGCTGAGCGCGGCAGGCAGTTCGACGAGCGCCAAGGGGTTGCCGCCGGACTCCTCGATGAGGCGCTCCCGCACCTGTGGTGGAAGGTCGGGGGGAAGCAGGGCGGCAGCGGCCGCGTCGTCCAGCCCGCGCAGCCGGAGTTCGGGCAGCCCCGCGGCAGGAAATCCCGCGCGCGCGGCGAAGATCATGACGACGCCTTCGGCCTCGAGGCGGCGGGCGGCGAACAGCAGCGCGTCGGCGGAGGCCTGGTCGAACCACTGTGCGTCGTCGACGAGGCAGAGCAGCGCGCCGTCTCCGGCGAGGTCGGCGAGGAGGCTCAGCGTGGCCAACCCGACCAGGAACCGGTTCTCCGGGGCGGGGTCACCCAACCCGAGGGCACCGCGGAGCGCGGCGGCCTGCGCGTCAGGCAGTGCAGGGATCCGGTCGAGCCCGGCACGCAGGAGGAGGTGGAGTGCGGCGAAGGGCAACGTGGCCTCGGACTGGACACCGACGCCGCGTAGCACCCGCATGCCCTCCGCCCGTTCGGCGGCGTGGTCCAGGAGCGCCGACTTGCCGATTCCCGCCGGGCCGCGGATGACCAGCACCCCGCTCCTGCCGGTTCTGGCCTCCGCCAGCAGCCGTTCGATGTCCGCCTGTTCCCCGGCTCGTCCGTGCAGCACGGTCAGGAACCTACCGTCACGGTGACTGATTCGGCTCGGGGTGGATCTCCGTAGCGTCGTGCTCGTAAGCGCGTCACGACTACGAACGGACCTCCGACATGATCACCGTCACCAGTCCCGCCCGGACCGTCGCCGACACCAGGCTGCTCCGATTCGCCCTCAAGCAGGACGCGATCGGCTCCGGCGGCAACGGGGTCGTGTACGTCGCCGTCGCCGCGATCTTCGGGGAGCTGTTCGGCCTTCCTGCCGGCTTCCTCTACCCGGCCGGGGCCTTCCTGGTGGCCTACGCGGCCGCCCTGTTGGTTCTCGCCTCCCGGCCCGTGGTGAGCAGGGCCGCTGTGGGTGTGGTGATGGGTGTCAACGTCGCCTGGGTGGCGGCGAGCGTGATGGTGCTCGTCGCCGGTTGGTTCCCGCTGACCGGCCTGGGTACCGCGCTGGTGATCGTGCAGGCGGTCGTGGTCGCCGGCTACACGGTCCTGCAGTTCGCCGGTCTTCGCAGGGCCGGCTGAGCGACCATCCGGATCGCCCCGAGCCGCGACCGGGACCGGGACCATCGGTCCTGCACAGGGTGGCCACCCCGCCGGGTGGCCACCCTGTCGGGCGTCAGAGGGGACTCGACTTTCGTGACGTGCAGGGGCCAGGACGCTGCCGCACATCGGAGTTCACGTCGACTCCGGTGGCGGCCCGGTGTAGCCGCTGCTCCACCGGAACCGGTTGCTCGGCTGCGCGTACTCCTCGACGATGTGCGCGATCCAGCCCGCCGTCCGGGCGACCGCGAAGATCACCTCCGCCGCGCCCGGGCCCATGCCGGTCGCGTGCGCCAACGCGGCGACGGCGAGGTCGACGTTGGGCAGGGCGCCCCGCCGCGCCGCCGTGGCGATCAGGTCGTCGACGGCCCGCCGCAGCTCGCCCTCGGTCGGCAGCTCCGCGACGAGATCGAGCAGGGCGGCTCCGCGCGGGTCGCCGTCCGGGTACAGCGAGTGCCCGAACCCGGGCAGCGCGCCGGTCCGCAGCCACTCGGCGATCGCGGCCGGCGCCCCGTCCCGCAGCGCCACCTCGACCATCCGGTGGACGCTGCTGCCGACGGCTCCGTGCATCGGCCCGTCCAGCGCGCCGAGCCCCGCCAGCACCGCCGCGTAGGGGTTCGCCCGGGTCGAGGCCGCCACGCGTACGGCGATGGTCGACGCGGCGAGGTCGTGGTCGGCGAGCAGGACGAGTGCGGCGTTCAGCGCCCGAAGCCCCGCGGTGGAGGCCGGCGTGCCCGTCAGCCGCGGCCACAGGCGGGCCGCCAGGGCGTCGTCGGCGGGCGACTCGCCCGCGAGGGGCAGCGCGTCGACCATGCTGGACAGCAGCGCGGGCGCGAGCGCCGTCACGGTGGCGGGCGCCAGGTCGAAGCGCAGCGGGTCCATCGCGGCCGCCACGGCGACGATCACCGGCAGCCGGTCGAAGAGCCGGGCCTGGGCCGGCAGGTGACTGCTCGCCCGCCGCGCCGTGTCGACGGTCTCGGCGGACGTCGCGAAGGGCTCCCGGCGCCGCTCGCCGGTCCAGAGCCAACGGGCGATCTCCTCGAACGGCGTCACGGGCGCGAGCGTCGCGACATCGAGTCCCCGGTAGTGCAGCCTCCCGTACGCGATCAACGTGGTGGCGGTCCGCATCGCCGGCGCGGCATCGCGTTCCGGCCGGGTCGCCTGGGTGCGGGCGGCCAGCCGCTCGACGTCGGCGAGCCGGAAGCGGCTGGTCCGCTCGCCGGGAACCTTGACCCTGGCGAGCAGCCCCCGGCTGACGTACGCGTAGATCGTCTCCGGCTTGATGCGCAGGCGATGGGCCACCTCGGCGGTCGTCAGCAGTTGCTCCTCGGCCATGTGGCCATGGTCTCACGTTGACTGAATCAATGTTGACTGGCCTCGGCTGCCGGCACGACGCTGCCCGCATGGCTGACACCATCACCGCTCCCCGCGGGCTCGCCGGCGTCGTGGTCACCGACACCACCGTCGGCCACGTCCGCGGCACCGAGGGCTTCTACCACTACCGGCAGTACTCCGCCATCGACCTCGCCGAACGCCGGACGCTGGAGGACGTCTGGGCGCTGCTCATCGACGGCTCCCTGCCCACCGAGCCCAAGGCGCTGCACGAGGAGATCGTCCCGTTGCGCCACATCCCGCCCGCGGTCGCCGCCGCACTGCCCGACATCGCCACGGCGTCGACGTCGCCGGACCCGATGGGCGGCCTGCGCGCCGCGCTGGCCGTCGCCGGCCTCGCCGCCGGAGCCCGCCCGTTGTACGACACGTCGCCCACCGAACGGCGGGCGCAGGCCATGGCACTCTGCGCGCTGACGCCCAGCCTGCTCGCGGCGTTGTACCGCCTACGAGCGGGTCTGGAGCCGATCGAGTCGCGCGACGACCTGTCCCACGCGGCGAACTACCTGTACATGATCACCGGCGAGGAGCCGTCCGAACGTCACGCCCGGGCGATCGAGCGCTACCTGATCGCCACCGTCGACCACGGCTTCAACGCGTCGACCTTCACCGCCCGCGTCATCGCCTCCACCGGCGCCGACCTCTACGCCTGCGTCGGCGGCGCCCTCGGCGCGCTCTCCGGCCCCCTGCACGGTGGTGCCCCCAGCCGGGCCCTGGACACCCTCGACGCCATCGGCACGATCGACCGAGCCGACCCGTGGCTGCGCGAACGCATCCTCGGCGGCGAGCGGATCATGGGCTTCGGGCACCCGATCTACCGCACGGAGGACCCGCGGTCCCGCATGCTCAAGGGGATCGCCCAGGACCTCGGCGGGCCGCTGGTGGACTTCGCCGTGGCCGTCGAGGAGCGGGTCCTGTCGTTGCTGGCGGAGCTGAAGCCCGGCCGCGAACTGCACACCAACGTGGAGTACTACGCGGGCGTCGTCATGCACCTGTGCGGGCTGCCCCGGGAGATGTTCACGCCCACCTTCGCCACCAGCCGCGTCATCGGGTGGTGCGCGAACGTGCTGGAACAGGCCGAGGACTCGAAGATCATCCGGCCGGACTCGCGCTACGTGGGCCCTCCCCCGCCGCAACCGGTGCCGTAAAGGGCCGGCAGATCATGCCGGAGCGGGGTCGCCGGCAGGTCGGCCCCGCCACCCGGTGGGCTCACCGGCCAGGACCGGAGCCGATGTCGACCACTCGTGCCCAGGCGGGCGGCGAGTCCGGTACGTAGTCGGGGTCGTCCTCGTGCCACGACCGGGCCGGCCTCTGCCGGGGAAAAAGTCCCACCACCGTCCGGCACGAGGGCCGCGTCGCCGGCCAGGGCGTCTGCCCGTCGGTCAGGACCACGATGACATCCGGTCGGGGCCGCGCGCGCAGCGCCCGGGCGAAGCCCGTACGCAGATCCGTCCCTCCGCCGCCCAGCAGCGGGATGTCCTCGGCGCGGCACAGTGAATGCACGACCTGGGCCGCGGCGTCGCACGGAAGCACGGTGACCAGGTCGCGCCGGCCGCCCACGGCGCGGGAGATCGCGGTGACTTCGAGCAGGGCGCTGCCCAGTTCGGCGTCGCTCACCGATCCGGACGTGTCGATGACCACGCACACCCGAGGGGGCCTGCGTCGCAGGCTCGGCAGGATCGCGCCGGGCACCCCGGCGGACCGCCGCGACGGCCGGCCGTAGGTGTAGTCCTCGCCGACGCCGGCAGCGGAGGCGGCCGAGCGGACCGCCGCCCCCAGCAGTTCCCGCCACGGTTGCGGCGGGTGGAACGCCTTCTCCGCCCACCTTCGCCAGCCCTGCGGAACGTCCCCAGGCCGGCCCGTGATGCCGTGCGCCACCCGGAACCGCACCAGGTCCCGTTCCTGCGCGCTGAGGCCGTGCGCGCCGTCCGGCCCCAGGTCCCACTCCCGATCCAGCCCGTCGGCGCCGCTGCCGCAGTCCAGCCAGACCAGGCCCTCCGTACGCGGCCCGAGCCCGAACTGCCGCAGGTAGTCCTCCATGAGCTCCCCCTCGGGCAGCCCCAGCAACCCTGGCTCGACGGCGCCTTCGGGTCGGGCCAACCCCTCACCGAAAACGTCGTCGTTGATCTCGAAGTCCGCGGCGATGTTCATCCGCAGCCGCTCCCCCGGCCCGACCAGCCCCCGTTCCCGCGCCACCCGGTCGCTGCGTCCGTGGTGGTCGCGCAGCAGGTGCGAGACCTCGTGCACCCACACCCCGGCGAGTTCCTCCACCGGGGTACGGTCCACGAAGGCGGGCGAGACGTAGCACCGCCAGTGCGGGTCCACCGCCATCGTCGGTACCCGCCGCGACTCCACCACGTGCAGGGCGAACAGCGCCGTCGCCAGGTAGGGCCGGACCCGGGCGGCGTGCAGCCGCGCGGCGAAGAGCTTCTCGACGTCCAGCGTCCCGGTGTGCCCGGGGATCATCGGCTGTTCCCCGCCGCGGCCACGACCCGTGCCGCCGCCTGCTCGGCTCGCCGGGACACCGACACCGCCCCGGCGAGCCGCTCGATCTCTGCCGGGACGTCCCAGTCCTCCTGGCGCAGGGCAGCGAGTGTGGTGGAGGGGACGACCACGAGGTCCGGGGCTCCGGTCTCCAGCGCCCGCACCAGCAGCGCCCACGCCGCGTCCCAGCGAGCCTTCGTCGGACGCCGGCGGACCGCCTCCACCACGCCGTCCAGCACGGCCTGGCGGAGGTCTCCCCGCTCGGGCAGGACGGCGGCCGCCGGGTCGGCCAGCAGCACCTCGGGGTCCGGCAGGTCCATCCGGTCCATGCTGGCCAGTAGCTCCAGCCCCGGGCCGTCCCCGACGGTGCCTCTGACCAGCAACGACAGCACGTCCCGCGAGACGCCCGCCGCGGTCGCGAAGGCGACCAGGCGCAGGGTCATGTCCCAGCTGCGGGGCGACGGCCAGGGACCGCCCCGGCGGCCTTCGTTGCTCGGCAGCCGGTGAACCAGCCCCGGGCGGGCGGTCAGGAACCCGCACACGGCGCGGCGGGCGAAAGTGGCGGCCTCCGACAACAGCGCCGGGTCGAGCCGGGGCAGCACCGCTCGGGGCCAGGTCCCGCCGAGGCCCCGTACGACGACGTCGTTGTCGTGGGCCCACTGGAGATGGACGAACCGGTTGGCCAGGGGCGCGCTCAGCTCCCAGCCGTCGGCCGCCGAGGAGCGCGGATTGGCGGCGGCCACGATCCGGACCCCGGGCGGCAGCCGCAGGGTGCCGATGCGCCGCTCGAGCACGAGGCGGAGCAGGGCCGCCTGGACGGCCGGCGGCGCGGTGGACAACTCGTCCAGGAACAGCAGCCCCCGGCCGGCCCGCACCAGGCGCACGGCCCAGTCCGGCGGTGCCATCGGGACGCCCTGCGCCGCCGGGTCGTCGCCGACGATCGGCAGCCCCGAGAAGTCGGACGGCTCGTGGACGCTGGCGACAACGGTCGTCAGCGGCAGGTCCAGCGCCGCGGCGAGCTGCGTCAGGGCGGCGGTCTTGCCGATCCCCGGCTCGCCCCACAGCAGCACGGGCAGGTCCGCGGCCACGGCCAGCGTCAGGGCCTCCAACTGGGTGTCGGGGCGGGGTTCGGTGGTGGTGGCGCCGAGCAGCGCGAGCAGTTCGGCGGCGACATCGAGCTGAGGAGCGTGGGTCGGCTCGACAGGGGCATCGGTGGACACGTACGAGGTCAATGCAGACATCTTCAATCACCTGTGGGAGTGGTGGCGAGTACGAGGAGGGCCGTCGGGTGAGACGGGCCCGGTGGTCAGCAGCCAGTCGCGTGGCGCGGGCGCGAGCGGTGGTCACGGGTACGGCGACTGTCCGCGCGGGCGGGGCCCGGCCCGGAACCGACGAGTCCTGCCCTGAACAGTCCGTACGTCACCCGCCGCAGGGCGGCCGTTTCCAGTTCGTCGCGCAGGTCGCCGCTGCGCAGCAGGGCGTCGGGCCCGAGCAGAGCCTCGACGACGGCGAGGGCACCGGCGGTGTCGCCGTGGTCGAGGCGTGCGCGGACATCGGGAAGGCACTCCGGCTGGCGGTGCGCCTCGTCGATCGCGCGCAGACAGGCAAGCGGGGTACCGGTCAGCGCGGCCAGCAGTTCCTCCCGGCGGATCTCCGCCGGGTCGTGGTCGAGCGGCGCGAGCACCCCGTCGACCAGGCCGATCCGGTGCCGAGCTCCCCGGCACTCCACGATGCGCGCCTGTCCCGGCTGTTCGGGAGCCCTCGGCGCTGTCGCCGCCGGACGGTCGGGCGCCAGTGCCGACGCGACCAACGGATGCAGCCGATCGGCGTTGACCAGCCCGCCGCGGAGCAGGTCCAGGTCGGGCAGCACCCACGTCGCCGCGTCGGGCAGCACCGGCAGCGTGGTGTCCGAGCCCGTCGCCGACGGCGCGATCCGCGCCTCGGGCGGCCGGCCTTCCCCGCCTGGAGTCACGTCGAGGACCAGCCGGTTCCGGGCACCCAGCCGCACAGCGACGCGACCGCTGGTCCGCCCCTCAGCTCGGAGCAGGAGCGCCGCCTCGGCCGCCCACCGGTCCACCGCGCATCCGCGCCTTCGCAGCGCCGCCCGGAACGGATCAGGGTCCACCGCAGGACGCCCGTCGGCGGGCAGCCGATCCGCCCCCGACCGGGTCCGTAGCTCGTCCGCTCTCCGCGCGTCCCAGAGGTGGCGGTGCAGGTCCAGGCGGAACCGGCGGTCGGGTCGGGGGTGCGGGTGAGGACAGGATCGGTCCCCGGAGCGGGATCCGTCCCACAGCGCCAGGCTGATCCGCTGACCGGCATCCGCCCACGCGGGTGCGGTCCGCGCCACCAGGTGCACGGTGCGGCCGCCGTCGTGGTCCGCCGGGTCGTACCGGGCCAGCGGGACGGTCAGGCCCGGACGCAGCAGCCCGTCGGGAGCGACCCGCGGCAGGTGCCAGCGCAGCAGGTCGGGAGCCAGATGGCGCAGGTCGGCCCGGACCCGGGCCGCGAACTCCCGGCCATGGGTACGAGCAACGGAACGCAGACCGAAGTCGACATCGACGCTGGCGGCGGCACACGCCCCGGCCCAGTCCCCGACGTACCGACGAGCAGTCGCAGAATCGATCATGGAGGGCGGCACGGCGAACTCGCGCACGCGCAGCCAGAAGGAATGGCGAGAATCCGCATTCGCGGCCCGGGAGTGCATCAGCACTCACCTTGCGCGGACGGGACCCCCAATCTGCCGAGAGAGGTCATCATCGCGGGGGAGCATACACGGTAGCGCCGCCTGAGCGAGCGACACTTTTGTCGGTCGTCATGGACGCACTCGGGCGACCAGGGTTCCGGCACATCAGCGGTCCGAACCATCCCGGTCGGCACGTTCACCGACGCAACCGCCGGGCCGGACGAGGTCAGGCGCCCGCAGCGGATGACGGCGAGCCACCGTTGTCGTGGCTATCAGGCGCGGCGTGGCTTCCCCTCGCCGCCGACGGCCCACCCTCTCCTCGCTGCCACAGCAACCGTCGAGCCTCTCTGGTGTCCAGCAGTCGCAGGCCCCGTTCCGCCCAGAAGCTGAACGACTCGTCGTCGCTCAGCAACTCCGTGGCCAGCACGTCGAACGCCCGGGTTGAACGCGCGTCCCCGATCAGCTCCAACAGCCAACACCGCACGCCGTGGTCGGTCTCGCGGCCGAACGCGTCGATGAGTTCGTCGACGTGTTGGCCCGCCATGTCCCGCACCAGCGCGAATCCGTCCTCCGCCGCCTGCGGGTCGCGGCTTCTCATGAGGTGCATGGCGCGGCCGAGGTTCCCGCTCGTCATCCGCATGTTTCGGGCACGCTCGCGCTCGTAGTCACCGCCCACCGGGACATCTAACCGCACGGCTGGCTGGGAGCCGTCCACATCGCTCATGGTCCGTGATCCGCTCGCGGTGGCGTACGCGACCAGGAACCCGAGGCCGGGCGGAGTCGGCCCGGCCTCGGTGTGCCGTCAGGAGTGGCGCTACGGACCGTCGGCGTCGTCGCAGGGCGCGCCGACCGCCAGACGCACCTCGGCCTGTCGCCCACCTGAACGGACGAGCAGCGGAACGCAGGCCGCCCGCGCGACCCAGGTCCCGCCGGCGAAGGCCAGCCACTGACCCTTGCCGGCGGCAGGCGCGCAGGCGCTCACGTGCACGGTCGCGGCGGGCGCCGCCGAGGGACCCCACGCGATGCGGGCCCGGCCCTCCCAGCCAGGTGCGACCAGGAGGTCGACTTCTGCGCCTGCCCGCACCACCAATCCCCACTTGGCGAACCACCGCGCGGCGGGGTCGACCTCCCCCGATTCCGCCACCTGGAGCACTCTCCCGGTCGGCACCGCCGCATCCCCCAGGACGATCCGGTACCCGTCGGCTGGTTGAGGCGAGACGGCGATGGAATCCGCACACGTCACCTGACCCGAGTCTCTGGACGTCGCGGGCGGCGCACCGGCGCCGGTGCTGGCCGCGGTGGCAGACCCCGACGCGGGCCGCGGAGCGTCACGCTGACCCACGTCCCGGGCAGGCGTGCATGCCGTCCCGGACAGAACCACCGCGACGATGACGGACGCCTGAGCGAGCCAACCATTACGCCGCATGACTCCATCCTGTCAGCCGGCGCGGGGACGATGGGCATACGGATCTCGAACCTCTCGGCGGGTGACTCGACTGCAAAAATCCTCTACAGCTCCCCGCTGCTGGCCGGTAGCTTGCGCGCCGATGAGTAACGCGGACACGGTTACCGGGGTCTTGGACCGCATCACTGCCCACTACGTCTTTCCCGAACGATCCGCCGAGATGGCAACGGTCGTGCGGCGGCATCTCGACGACGGTCGGTACGACGGGCTCCCGGGTCCGCAGTTGTGCACCACGCTCACCGACGATCTGCAATCGGTGTGCCCCGACCGTCACCTGCGTCTGATCTGGCGCGAGCGGGCCCGGCCCGCCTGGGATCGGGCTGACGACGACGCCGGTGAGGTGGCGGCGCGGCGGGAGCGGTACCGGCTCAATGCCGAGGGCATCCACAGGGTCGAGCGGCTCGCGGGTAACGTCGGGCTGATCGAGATGCATTGGGAAGGCACTGGCGTGCAGCCGGACCAGTCGTGCGATGCGGAACACGCGTGGGACATCGCGTACCGGGAGGCGCTGCGTCACGTGCTCGCCGCCACGGTTGACGCCGACAGCGAGCACCAGGTGGCGGTACGGGTCGAAGCTGAGCGTGCACTGGCCGAGCTGCAGCTTCCCTGAGCTTCCCGCTTGATTCTCTGGCGGCTCCCCCATGCCAAGGCGCTTGAGCAACTTCGTCAAGTCGGCGCCGGGACAGGCGCTGCGCCGTACGCTGCCTGGGGTGAGACGGGCACGATCCCTTGTCGCGCTGGCGACGACCCTGACCGTGGCGCTGACCGCATGCCGGGTCGGGTCCACGGCGCCGGCCGGTGAGCCGGCTCGCTCCGCCGCGGCGGCGACGGCGTCCCCGTCGCGGGCCGGGCCGGCCGAGGTCACGTTGGCCTTCGCGGGCGACGTGCACTTCGCCGGCCGTACGGCGGCTCTGCTGGACGATCCGGCGACCGCGTTCGGGTCGATCTCGTCGGCGCTGTCCGCCGCGGACCTGACGATGGTGAACCTGGAGACCGCGGTCACCACGCGCGGCACCCCGGAGCCGAAGCAGTTCCTCTTCCGTGCTCCGGCGGGTGCGTACGAGGCGGTGAAGGCGGCCGGGGTCGACGTCGTGTCGATCGCGAACAACCACACGCTGGACTACGGACGGGTCGGACTGGCCGACACCGTGGACGCGGCGAAGGCCGCCGGGATGCCGACCGTCGGGGCGGGCGCCGACGCGGCGGCGGCGTACGCGCCGTGGACGACCCGGATCAACGGCACGCGGATCGCCTTCCTGGCGTTCAGCCAGGTCGACGAACTGTGGTCGCAGTGGCGGGCCACCGACGACCGTGCCGGTATCGCGATGACGAGGGACCTGACCCGGGCGGTCGCCGCGGTACGCGCCGCGCGCCGGCAGGCCGACGTCGTCGTCGTGTACGTCCACTGGGGCGCGGAGGGGGACAGCTGCCCACCCGCCGACGCGCGCGCGTTCGCGGATGAGATGGCCCGGGCGGGCGCCTCCCTCGTCGTCGGCACCCACGCGCACCTGCTGCTCGGTGACGGCTGGATCGGCCGGACCTTCGTCCAGTACGGGCTGGGCAACTTCCTGTGGTGGCGCGACGACGCGTACAGCAACGACACGGGGATCCTGCGGGTCACCCTGCGCGGCGCGGAGATCGTGAAGACGGAGCTGGTGCCGGCGCTGATCTCCCGCCGCACCGGCCAGCCCCAGCTCGCCGGAGGGGACGACGCGGCGCGCGTCCTCCGGGAGTACGCGGACCTGCGCGGCTGCACCGAACTCGCCGCGACCCCCGCCGGATAGCGCGCCGGCAGGGCGGCAGCAGCCCCTACTAGTCATATCCATCGATGTCTGATAGAAAATTTTCAAGGTCGGCCTTTCCCATCGCAAGGATCCCCCACGCGAACGGAGAGAGCATGTCGTCCACCCGCTCCCCCCTGCGCCGCCGCCTGCTCACCCTGCTGGTCGCTGTCGCGGCCACGATCGGGGCCGCGCTCGGGCTGGCCAGTCCGGCCTTCGCCATCAGCCACTCCAGCGCCACGTCGCAGCTGAGCGCCGCCGGCATCTCCTGGACCTCCAGCGGCAACTGCAGCGACCGCTACGTCTCGACCTGCACCTCGTTCGACGGGGTCCGGCAGGCCACCATCGACGGGATCATCACCTTCAAACGCGCCAGCGGCTGCGCCATCACGATCACCGCCGGCACCGAGGTCGGGCACACCAGCGGCACCTACAGCCACTGGAACGGCTACAAGCTGGACATCGCGCTGAGCACCTGCATCCAGAACTACATCTCGGCGCACTACACCTACGTCGGCTACGTCTCCGGCTTCGGCTACCAGTACCGGGCGCCCTCCGGCAACCTCTACACCAAGGAGGGCAGCCACTGGGACATCCTCTTCTACACCTGCGGCTGCTGAGGCAGGACGCGGGCGCCCCCGCCGGGCAGGCGGGGGCGCCCACCC
>NZ_JBFAVI010000102.1:0-23577 GCF_040679695.1 Micromonospora sp. NPDC052213 | reverse complement strand
CTCGACGAGCCCACCAACCACCTCTCGCCCCGACTCTGCGACGAGCTGGAGGACGCCCTCGGCGGCAGCCCCGGCGCCGTCGTGGTCGCCAGCCACGACCGGTGGTTGCGCTCCAGGTGGCACGGACGCGAGATCCATCTGCGCGGCACCTGAACGGGGGCCTGCCACGACTGCACGGCGAACGCGGGTGAGCATCGAAGAATTCGATGCTCACCCCGCAAAGCATTAGGGCTGTTCATGCTGGCTGATCCCCGATAGGGTCCCCGCCATCGTCTCAGGCAGGAGGTTTCGGGTGGTCAGGAAGCGTGCGCTTCGCATTGTCGTCGGTCTCGCCGCACTCTCACTCGCCGTCGCCGGCTGCGGACGTTCGACCAGCGGTCAGACGCCGCAGGCCGGTGGTTCCGCCTCGGTCGCCGCCGACGCCAAGGCTGCCGATCTGGTCCCGGCCGCCCTCAAGGAGAAGGGTGTGCTCCGGGTCGCCACCGCCGAGGGCTACCCGCCGATGGAGATGTACAAGGAGGGGACCCAGGAGCTGACCGGCGTCGACCCGGACCTGGCGGCGGCGATCGCCGGGCGGCTCGGCCTGAAGCTGGAGATGACCAACGCCAGCTTTCCCGGCCTGATCCCGGGCCTGCAGGCCGACCGCTGGGACCTGGCGATGTCCTCGATGAGCGACACCGAGGAGCGCCGCAAGGCCGTCGACTTCGTCGACTACTTCCAGGCCGGCGGCGCGATCATGGTGGCGAAGGGCAACCCGGCCGGGGTGAAGGATCTGGCGGACCTGTGCGGCCGGGCCGTGGTGCTCGCCAAGGGCAGCTCCAACCTCGCCATCGGGGAGAAGCAGAACGCCTCGTGCGCCAAGAAGATGACCATCTCGCAGAGCGAGGACGCCCCGACCGGCCTGCTGCAGATCGACGCCGGGCGCGCGGTGGCCACCATCGTCGACTACCCGGTGGCCAAGATGCTCGCCGGACAGAGCGGCAAGTACGAGGTCCTGGAGACCCAGTACGAGGCCGGCCCGTGGGGCATCGCGATCGACAAGAAGGACAGCCAGCTGCGGGACGCCGTCCAGCGGGCGCTCCAGGAGCTGATCGAGACGGGCGAGTACGCCAAGATCCTCGAGAAGTGGGGCGTGCAGGGCAGCGGTGTGCAGACCGCGACGGTCAACGACCAGAATTGAGCACACCGGTGGATGCGATCGTCAAGGGCCCGGCTCCGGCCGGGCCCGGCCCGGAGGTGAACCGGATCAGCCACCCGCTGCGACCGGGGCGCTGGCTGGCCGCCGGGGTGACCGCTCTGATCCTGGCCTGGCTGGCCTGGACCGTTGCGATCAACCCGAACCTGCACTGGGACATCGTCGTCGAGTACCAGTTCGACCATGTCATCCTGGAAGGGCTCTGGGTCACCGTCCAGCTCACCGCCGCCTCCATGGCGATCGGCGTGGTGCTCGGCGTCATCGTGGCGCTGATGCAGGTCTCCGACAGCCGTACCCTGCGCGCCGGCGCCATGGCGTACGTCTGGTTCTTCCGCGGCACGCCGCTGCTGGTGCAGCTGATCTTCTGGTTCAACATCGCGCTGATCTTCCCCGAGATCGGGCTGGGCGTGCCGTTCGGCGGCCCGAAGTTGGTGACCTGGGAGACGAACGCCCTGGTCACCGGGTTCGTCGCGGCGCTGCTCGGGCTGAGCATCAACGAGGGCGCCTACATGAGCGAGATCGTCCGAGCCGGCCTGCGCTCGGTCGACCCCGGCCAGCAGGAGGCCGCTGCGGCGTTGGGCATGTCGCGCATGAAGATCATGATGCGGGTGGTGCTACCCCAGGCGATGCGGATCATCGTCCCGCCGACGGGCAACCAGTTCATCTCCATGCTGAAGACCACCTCGCTCGTCTCGGTGATCGCCGGCGCCGACCTGCTCACCGTCGCGCAGCGGCTCTACCTGACCAACTTCGAGGTGATCGCCCTGCTGATCGTCGCGTCCATCTGGTACCTGGTCCTGACCACCGTCGCCAGCATCGGCCAGTACTACCTGGAACGCCGGTTCAGCCGCGGCTTCGGCGCCACCGCTCCGGGCACCCTGCGCGGGCGGATCACCCGCAACCTGCGCCTCACGGGGAGCGCGCGATGACCCCGCCCATGGTGCAGTGCCGGTCCCTGCGCAAGAGCTTCGGCCGCCTGGAGGTGCTGCGCGGCATCGACCTGACCATCGCACGCGGCCGGGTGGTCTGCGTGGTCGGCCCCTCCGGATCCGGCAAATCCACCCTGCTGCGCTGCCTCAACCACCTCGAGGAACCGCAGGCGGGTCGGGTCTACGTCGACGGCGAGCTGATCGGGTACGAGGAGCGCGGCGGCCGGCTGCGACCGCTGCCGGACGCGCGACTGCGCCGGCAGCGCGAGTCGATCGGCATGGTCTTCCAGCGCTTCCACCTGTTCCCGCACCGCACGGCCCTGGAGAACGTGATGGAGGGCCTGGTCGCGGTGAAGGGCGTCCGGGCGGCCGACGCGCGACAGCGCGCCGCCGACCTGCTCGACCGGGTCGGCCTGGCCGACCGCGCCCACCACTACCCGGCACAGCTCTCCGGCGGCCAGCAGCAGCGGGTGGCCATCGCGCGGTCCCTGGCCATGTCGCCGAAGCTGATGCTCTTCGACGAGCCGACCTCGGCGCTCGACCCGGAACTGGTCGGCGAGGTGCTGGAGGTGATGAAGGACCTCGCGGCGAGCGGGATGACCATGATCGTGGTGACCCACGAGATGGGCTTCGCCCGGGAGGTCGGCGACCACCTCGTCTTCATGGACGAGGGCCTGATCGTCGAGCAGGGGCCACCCCACGAGGTGCTCACCGCGGCGCGGCACGACCGTACCCGCGCCTTCCTGTCCAAGGTCCTCTGATGGCGCGGTTGGACCTGCTGGTCACCGGCGGCGACGTGATCGACGGCAGCGGCTCGCCGGCCCGCCCCGCCGACGTGGGCGTCCGGGACGGGCGAATCCTGCTGCTGCCGCCGGGCAGTCGCACGCCCGCCGGCGAGGTGGTCGACGCGAGCGGGCTGGCCGTCACGCCGGGCTTCATCGACGTGCACACCCACTCCGACCTGCTCGCCGGCGACGACGCGCAGCGCGAGGTGCTGCGCCGGGCGCCGCTGCTCCAGGGCGTCACCACGGAGATCTGCGGCAACTGCGGAATCAGCCCCTTCCCGGTTCCACCCGAACGCGCCGGCCCGGTGCGGGAGCTGCTCGCCGCGACCTTCGGTCCGCCCGCGTCGGCGTACGCGTCGTTCGCCGAGTTCGCCGACGCGCAGGGCGTGGCCCGGCGCAACCACCTCGCCGCCCTCGTCGGACACGGAACGTTGCGCGCCGCGGTGGTCGGCTTCGCCCAACGGCGGGCCACGCCCGAGGAGACCCGGCGGATGTGCCGGCTGCTCGACGAGGCGCTCGCCGCGGGCGCGGCCGGCCTGTCGACCGGCCTGATCTACTCCCCGGGCGTCAACGCCGGCACCGACGAGGTCATCGCGCTGGCCCGGGTCGCGGCCGCGCACGGCAAGCCGTACGTGACGCACCTCCGCGACGAGATGTCCCAGGTCGAGTCGGCCCTCGAAGAGGCCGTCGAGATCGCCACCGCGGCCGGGGCGGCGCTGCAGGTCTCGCACCACAAGACGGCCGGGCGGCGCGCCTGGGGCGCCACCGTCCGCACCCTCGCCCGACTCGAACGGGCGCGCGCCGAGGGACTCGACGTCACCTGCGACGTCTACCCGTACACCGCGGGCAGCACGGCCCTGCACGCGATGCTGCCGCCGTGGCTGATCGCCGACGGGGTGCCCGCGATGCTCACCGCCGTCGCCGATCCGACGGTCCGCGACCGGATCCGCACCGACCTGGTCGCCGGGGTGCCGGGCTGGGAGAACACCGTGGGAAACGGCGGCTGGGACCTGATCCGGGTCGCGTCCGCCGCGCGCAACACCGACGCCCAGGGGCACACGATCGCCGAACTGGCCGCCGCGCGTGGCGTCGACCCGGTCGACTACGCCTGCGACCTGCTGGCCGCCGAACGCGGCGACGTCACCATCCTCAGCCACTCCATGCACGAGGACGACGTACGCCGGGTGCTGGCCAGCCGGCTGACCATGCTCTGCTCGGACGGCGTACCGAAGGGGGGCCGCCCGCACCCGCGGTGGGCGGGCAGCTTCGCCCGGGTCCTCGGCCACTACGTTCGTGACGTGGGACTGCTGGAGTTGGCGGAGGCGGTGCACAAGATGACGGCGATGCCCGCCCGCCGCTTCGGCCTACCAGACCGCGGGCTGCTCGCCGACGGGTACCACGCGGACCTGGTGGTCCTCGACCCGCAGCGGGTCGCCGACGGCGCCACGTACGACGATCCGTTGGCGCCTCCGCACGGCGTGCGGTGCGTGGTGGTCGGTGGCCGGATCGTGGTGGACGGCGGTGAGGCCACCGACGCGCGGCCGGGTCGGGTGCTGGCCGTGCCGGACCGGCAGCCCGCCCGGCCGGGGCCGCGATGAGGCCGGCGGTGCGGGTCGGGGCGATGGTGCGCCGGCTGGACGACGGCCGCACGGTCTCGGCCGACCCCGACCTTGCCCTGCCGCTGGCCAGCGTCGGCAAGGTGCTGCTCCTCGCCGAGGTGGCCCGGCGGCTCGCCGACGCCACGCTCGCGCCGGACCAGCCGGTGGAGCTGCTCGACGCCGACCGGGAGGTCGGCGGCACCGGACTGCTCGGCCGCCTGTCGCCTCGGCGATGGACGGTCGCCGACCTGGCCACGGTGGTCGCCGCGGTCAGCGACAACGCCGCCACCAACGCCCTGCTGCGGCTGCTGACCCTCGAGGCCGTGCAGGAGCTGGCCCGCCGCGCCGGGCTGCGGGACACCACCGTGCACGACCGGATCCGGGCCGAGCGCGGCCCCGACGTGCCGCGGACCTTCGCCACCGGCACCGCCCACGAGCTCTGCGCCTTCCTCGCGGACGTGGCGACGGGGACGTGGCAGAGCCCGCAGGCGTGCCGGCTGCTGCGCGGCTGGCTCGCCGGCAACACCGACCGCACGATGGTCGCCGACTCCGTCAACCACGACCCGTGGTCGAGCGACGGCGTCCGGGTGGAGAACAAGACCGGCACCGACACCGGGGTACGCGCCGACACCGGGATCGTGTCCGGCCGGCACACCGTCGTCTACGCCGTGATCGCCGCGTTCGAGCCCGGGGCCGAGCGGGAGGCCGTGGCCGAGCTGCGGCGCTGGGGCGCGGCGGTCGACCGGCTCGCCGGGGCCCACCGCTCGGACAGCTCCTGACTGAGCGTCGCCGCCGCGCCGGCCAGCCGCTCGACGAAGCTGCCGACGACCGGATTGGGGTTGCCGGGGCGCAGCGCCACGCCGATCTCCCGGTGCAGATTCGCGTGGGCGAGCTGCCGCACCGCCACCCCGCCGGGATCGCCCAGGCCGAGCGACGGCACGAGCGCCACCCCGACACCGGCCCGCACCAGGCCCAGCACCACCTCGTAGTGGTCGCTGCGGCAGCGGACCCGCGGCGGGAAGCCCTCGGCCCGCGCCGCCAGCTCCAGCACCGAGACCTCACCCTGCACGCCGAGGGTGGTGATCCACGGTTCGGCGGCAAGGTCTGCGAGCCGCAGCCGCCGCCGCCCGGCGAGCGGGTGGTCGGCGGGGAGCACCACCAGTTGCGGGTCCACCATCAGCGGCTGGACCTTCGTGTGCGGCGACTCCTGCGCCGGGCTCAGCGGATGGTCGAAGACCATCACCAGGTCCAGCTCACCCTGGTGCAGCCGGGGCAGCAGTTCGTGCGGCTGTCCCAGGATCAGCGCCAGCTCCACCTGCGGATGGTCGCGGGTGAAGCTCGACAGGGCGCGCGGCAGCAGTTCGGTGCCGGCGGTGGCGAAGAATCCGATCCGCAGCAGTCCCTGGCGGCCCTTGCCGTGCGTGGCCAGTTCGTCCCGGGCGGCCGACATCAGATCGGCGATCTGCTGCGCGTAGTCCGCCAGGCGCTGGCCCGCGGCGGTCAGCCGCAGGCTGCGTGGCCCCCGCTCCACCAGTGCCACCCCGGCCTCCTGCTCGAGGGTGGCGAGCTGGTGGGAGACCGCGGACGGGCTCAGCCGAAGCTGCTCCGCGGCGGCGACGATGGTGCCGCGGCGGGCGATCTCGAGGACGACCTGCAGGCGTGCGGTGTTGAACATCGGCGGGCTGCCTTCCCCTGCTCGAGGGCGCTCGGTCAGCCGTCGACCGCCGCCCGGCTCACACTCTCGCACGCCGTCCACGCCTGCTCCACGCCGACCACGGCGGCGCCGCCGATCCGCCGCACCACAGATCAGTCAGATGCGGTTGGAGCCTCGGGCCGCCGGCGGTACTGCGGGGGTGGCCGTGTGCCGGCAGCCCTGCCCAAGCCGCCCCTGGGAGGATGGGCCGGTGGATGGCGATCTGGCTGTGGCGGTGGCAGGCGTTCTGGAGGCGTTCGCCCGGTACCCGCGCAGCGCGATGCTCGAAGGCTGCCCGCATTGCCGAGGACCGGTGCCGGTCGACGATCACCACCTGTTCTCTCTGACCATCAGCCTCGGTAACACGGTCGGCAACCGCGACGACCTGAAGAGTCTGCTGCCCCTGCTGCTGGAGCGCATGGTCACCTCCACCGAACTCGACCCGGCGATCGTTCTGGGCAAGCTGCCTCACGAGCAGTGGCGCACCTGGCCCGAAGCAGAGCAGGGCTCCATCGACATCTACCTGGATGCGGTGTGGCGGTCGTTGCTGGCGACGTACCCGTCGCAGGTCGGTTCGTTCTGCGACCCGGCCACCTTCCTGGACGCGGTCGTAGCCGGCGGGGAGAGCGTCGAGCGGTTCCTCGATGGGTGGGACGTGATGCTCGGCTCGGCGGCGGACCGCCACCTGGCTGCCACGGTGACCGGACTCGACTTCGCGGGCCGGAGGCCGACGGCGCTTGCCGCCTGGCTACGCCGCGAGTCGGTCGGCGACCGGCTGCTTCGGGCGTTCGAGCGCGACCACGCCATGTCCTGGGGTGACGACCTGGCGCGGGCCTACGATCTCGTCCGCAGGTGACGATCCGTGCGCAGCTAACTCCACCGAGTCGGCTGCCGTGCCGCCCCAGGCCCGCCTCGTAAGGTTCATTTCGGCTCAGATCGGAACGGCGGGGCGGCCGTACTAACCTCCCCTCAGCGTGGTGGCGCCGCGGGAGAGGGAGATGCCGTGATGCTGGCGGAAGTCGGCGTGGACGAAACGGGTGAGCTGGTCTACCGGGCTGCCCTTCAGCGCCGGGTGTGGAGCCTGGAACAGCTTCGCGATGCCGTGGACCTGCCGGCGGCGAAGGTCGACGCGGCGGTGCGGCGTCTGGTGGAGATCGGACTGCTCCGGCGGCCCCACGCCGACCAGATCCGGCCGGTGAACCCGGCCGTCGGGTTCGCGCCGCTGCTGTCGTACGCCGAGGCACGGCTCGCTCGCCGGACGCGAGCGGTGGAGCTGACCCGGGCAGCCGTCGCGGAGATGTCGGCCAGCTTCCGGACCAGCCCCGCGCTACTGCACGACGTCGAACTGCTCGACGACCGGGACGCCGCCTGGCTGTGTCTCGAGGAGATCGCGGCGAAGGCGACGACGAGCATCCAGTGCCTGGCGGCCGCCGGAGCGGTGCCGGGGATGGGGACCGGCACCGACTACGACCCGGCGTACCAGCTGGCGGAGTGCGCCGCCGCGCGTGGGGTCCGGGTGCAGTTGATCCTGCTGGACAGCATCGTCAACGATCCGCGGCTGCTCGCGGGCGCCCGACGGGTCCGCGACAACGGCGTGGAGGTCCGGACCACCCCGACTCTGCCGGTGTGGACGTTCGTCGTCGATGACCGGTACGTCGTGATGGTCATCGACCCGGAGGACAACCAGCGGGGCGTCATCCGGGTGTCCCACCCGGGCCTCGTGGCGGCCACCGCCGACCTGTTCGGCCGGCACTGGCTGTCCGCGGTGCCGATCGAGCAGCAGGCTTCCCCGCCACCGGGCGAGCTGACCCGGCAGCAGCGGCAACTGCTCCAGCTTCTCGCGGCGGGGGCCAAGGACGAGAGCATCGCCCGGCAGTTCAGCGTCTCCGCCCGCACCGTCCGGCGGATGATCGCCGAGCTGGCCGACCGGATCGGCGCGACCAGCCGCTTCGAACTCGGCGTCCAGGCGGTACGCCTCGGCTGGCTCGACGACACACCCGAGCCGGTGCCGGGCCCCGAGCCGTTCCACGCCTGAGCCGCCGATGGCGAACCCGCCGGCTGCCACGAGGCAACTCGGCGGGTTCGCTACCTGCGCGAATACCGCTCGCTTGCACCCCTCCCAGCTGGTGCTCCATATGCCCATGGCAGGTTGTAGGTGGTTTCGACGTTGCGGACGAACGCCTTGGACTCGCGGGCGAGTTCGTCCAACGGTCGGCGAACTGGAAGGTCACCCTGCCGTCCGAGGTACGTACCGCGGTGCCGCCGCCCACGTCGACGTACCGGGTCCCGCTCACCGTTCCGATCGAGTGGTCCAGCTTCAGTTCGGTTTCCCCGAGGTAGACGGTCACCGCTGCCGGGTCGCGGTGGACGAGTCGGTTGCCGTCGGCGTCGTACCCGAACTCGGTGACCTTGCCGGCCTCGGCCACCGAGGCGACGTGGCCCTCGGCGTCCCAGGTCAGGGTCTGGTCAGCGCCGGCGACCTGGCGTCGCCTCGTGTTGCCGGTGGCGTCGTAGGTGTAGCTGTCCGTACCGGCACCCGGCCCGGTGGTGACCACGCCCGAGAGTCGGTGTGCTCCGGGCTTGCCAGCCTCCGGATAGCTGTACGCGCGCCGCACGTCCCTGGCCGGGTCCCCGCCGGTGTCGTGTCGCGTCTCCGTGGGCCGGTTACCGACCTTGTCGAAGGTGTACGAGTGCCGGTAGGGATCCGGGCCGCCGACGGTCGCACCGACGCCGGTCGCCGGCGCCCCGGCGCAGTTGCCGGTGGCGGTCCACGCCTCCGTCATCCGGCGCAGGTAGTCGTAGCCGCAGGCGGACACCGCGACGCCCATGTCGACGGACCGAGGAATGACCTCGGACCGGACGCGGGTGGTGCCGGTTCCCGCGTCCCGCCGCGGATGTGGCCCCGGGGGCGCCTGCCCTCGGCGATGCCGGACACCTCGGCCACTGGCACGTCCCACCACGCGCCGCCGTCAGGTCCGGCCCCGAGCCCGGCGCCACGGGGTCGACCGTTGAACCACCATGCCTCAGGGAGGACGTCGCCACGCCGCCGACGGGGCATTATGGCCGGTAGTCGTTCCGTCCACACTGGTCGGACGGCCCGGGGGTCGGATGCGTTCGGGGTCGGATTTCCGTCCACCCAGATCTGGTCTACGCCGGACAATGTCGATATCGTTACCGGCCAATTGGACGGCCGATGATCATTCGTCGTCAGCTGACCTCCCCATGCCCCGAGAACAGGAGGACGCGCTCGTGGCCTCACCCGCTGATTCAACGGTCGCCAGCGACGACGTCGAGCCGCAGCGGCCCATTCCGCGTTTTCTCACCGAGTTCACGCCCACCCGGTGGCGCCGTCGGCTGAGCCCCTTTTCGCGCGTACCGAAGCACTCCAAGATGGGCGAGACCTGGCACGTGGCGGCGAAGACCGCCCCGGACGAGCTGGTCATCGTCGACCGCCCGCCGGACATCGACCCCGACGGAGCCGAGGCCCGCACCTACACCCAGTGGGCGGAACTCGTCGATCGCGCCGCGGCCTGGCTGCACAAGGCGGGCGTGCGCCCGTGGGACCGGGTGGCGATCCTCAAGCAGAACCACCTGGACATCGTCATTCTCGGCTGCGCCATCGCCCGGATCGGCGCCATTCCCTGCATGTTCTCCGGCTCGTACGGGCCGGAGGCGATGATCCCGATGCTGGAGCGGCTGGAACGGCCGTTCCTGTTGACCGACCAGAAGCACCTCGACAAGTGCGGCATCACCCCGGAGGTGGTGGCGGAGCTGACCGTACGGACGATCAGCGTCGACGCGGTCGCGGACCGGCCGGACGTGCTGCACCTGGACGACTTCAAGGACGCGCCGCCCGTCCAGCCGAACATGCGCGAGTTCAAGGAGCCGGTGGTCATCACCCACACCTCCGGCACCACCGGCATACCCAAGCTGGTCATGCACTCCGCCGAGTCCATCTACGCGATGGCGATCGTGGAGACCGAGCGGTGGCCCAGGTTCGGGCTCCGGCGCAGCGACACGGTGGCGTTCTGCGACCCCTACACGCACGAACGACTCACCACGATGCAGCTGGCGATGGCCGCGGTCGGTCCGCGGGTGCTCTACCTGTCCGACCCGCTCTCGCCCAGGGTTCGGGAGTTGCTGGCCGAACACAAGCCGACGCTGGTGGAGGCGTTGCCGAACATCTACCTCGCCTGGGAGCCGCTGGCCCGCGACCCCGCCGGACTGTTCAGCAACGTGCGGGAGTACGTCAACTCGTTCGACGCCATCCACACCCGGACGATCCGCACCTTCATGGCCGCCACCAAGCGCCGGTTCCCGATCTGGGTCCAGTCGTGGAGCCAGAGCGAGAACGGCGCGCTCTGCATCCGGCCGTTCTTCCGCTTCGTGGTGCGCCGCAAGGGGCACCGGCCGCCGCCGACGCAGCTGATCGGCTGGCCCATTCCGTTCCACGCCAAGATGCGGGCGGTGGACCCGGAGACCGGCAAGGAGGTGCCGCGCGGCCAGGTCGGCCTGATCGAGATCGACCAGCCGGGACGGTGCCTCGCCTACGTCGGCGAGCAGGACCGGCACGACCTCAAGTGCAACGGCAGGTGGTGGAACACCGGCGACCTCGCGGTCATCAACAAGTGGGGCGCCGTGCGGATCGTGGACCGGGAGATCGATCGCATCCCCGGCGGCAGCGCGATCGAGTTCGAGGACCTCATCCTCGACCGGATCGACTACACCACCGAGGTCGTCATCCTTCCGGTCGCCGGTGACCTGCCGGTACCCGTGGTCAGCACGGCGGACGACGTTCCGCTGGACAAGGGCGACTGGGAGCGGGCGGTCGCGGACCTGAGCCCGATGGCCCCGCCGATCCAGATAAAGTGGGACGAGTTCCCGCGAACCGGCACGTGGAAGATCCGCCGGGTCGCGCTCCGGGAGACGCTGCTCTCCGATTCCCAGGCGATCGGCATCGGGCGCTGGACCTGATCATCACCATCCTGTGATCACATCGACGCGGCGCCGGTCCTGACTGTGCCGGCGCCGCGTCGTTCTCCCGGGCACCGCGGTCGAGCGAAGGGTTACTGCCATGTTGGATCTCCTCGGCCGGCTCGCGCACCGGGCGCGCTGGTGGGTGATCGCCGGCGCCGCGGTGTTCCTGGTCGCCGCGGGCACCTGGGGCGCCGGCGCGTTCGGCGACCTGGCCGTCGGCGGGTTCACCTACGCGGCGAGCGAGAGCTCCCGCGCCGACGAGGTCGAACGCAAGGCGCTCGGACGCAACGACGCGGACGTCGTCGTGCTGTTCGGCAGCGACCGCTGGACGGTGGAGGACCCCGCGTATGCCGCCGCCGCCCGGCGCGTGCTGGACGGGCTGCCGGCGGACCGGGTCGAGGGCGTGACCGACTACTGGCGCGCCAGGGTTCCCGCGCTGGTCAGCACCGACCGGCACGAGACGTTCGCGGCGGTGCAGGTCGCCGGTGCCACCGAGAACGACCGCCTCACCAACTACCTCGCCATCAAGGGCAGCCTGACCAGCCCGGATCTCGACGTCACCGTCGGGGGGCCGCTGGCGCTGATCGACGACGTCAACAGCCAGAGCAAGGCGGACCTGACCCGCGCCGAGGCGCTGGCGTTGCCGATCCTGTTCCTGCTGCTGGTGCTCATCTTCCGAAACCTGCTGGCGGCGCTGCTGCCGGTCGCGGTCGGGGTGCTGGCGATCGTGGGCTCGTTGGCCGGCCTGCGGCTGCTGGCGCAGTTCACCGACATCTCGATCTTCGCGGTCAACGTGGTCACGCTGCTCGGCCTCGGGCTGGCCGTGGACTACAGCCTGTTCATGGTCAGCCGGTTCCGGGAGGAACTCGGCGCGGGCCACCCCGTCCCGGCGGCGCTGCGGCGGACCATGGTCACCGCGGGCCGGACCATCGTCGTCTCCGCGGTGACCGTCGCGCTCGCGCTCGCCAGCCTGGCCGTCTTCCCGCAGGTGTTCCTCCGGTCCATCGCCGTCGGTGGGGTCGCCGCGGTGCTGCTGGCGGGATTCTTCGCGATGACCGTGATGGCGGCGATGCTGTCCCTGTTCGGGCCGCGGCTGCGGGAGCGGCGGCGCAGGCCGGTCGACACCGACCCGGACTCCGGCGCGTGGGCGCGGATCGCGCGGACGGTGATGCGCCGACCCGTACTGGTCGGTGGCGCGGTCATCGCCGTGCTGGTGGTTCTCGGTCTGCCGTTCCTGCGCATCTCCTACGGCTGGCTGGACACCCGGGTGCTGCCCGCCTCGGCGGAGAGCCGGCAGGTCCAGGACGCCATCGAGCGGTCGTTCCCGGACAGCGTCACCCGGCCGGTCGAAGCCATCGTCACCCTGGACGGCCCGGTGACCGGTCCTCCCGGCCGGGAGGAGATCACCGCGTACGTGGAGCGGGTGGCCGCGCTGCCGGGCGTGCAGCAGGCGGACGTCAGCGGTCTGGCCGGCGGCACCGCGCGGGTCACCGTCCGGTTCGACGCGGAACCGATCTCCGAGCAGGGACGGGAACTGGTCGACGCGGTGCGCGGCGTCGAACCGCCGCCCTCCGGCACGGTGCTGGTCGGCGGCGACGCCGCCGGGTTCGCCGACCTGATGGACATGCTCGAGCAGCGGCTGCCGTGGATGGCGCTGCTCGTCGTGGTCACCACGTTCGTGCTGTTGTTCCTGTCCTTCGGCTCGCTGGTGCTGCCGGTCAAGGCGATCCTGATGAACGTGCTGAGCCTGACCGCGGCGTTCGGCGCGGTGGTGTGGGTCTTCCAGGACGGCCACCTCGCCGGGCTGCTGCAGTTCACCTCCACCGGCAACATCGACGTGGTGCAACCCATCCTGATCTTCGCCGTCGCGTTCGGACTGTCGATGGACTACGAGGTGTTCCTGCTCTCGCGCATCCGCGAGCACTACGACCTCAGCGGTGACAACACCGAGGCGGTCGCGGTCGGGCTGCAGCGGTCCGGCCGGATCATCACCAGCGCGGCCCTGCTGCTGGTGGTGGTGATCGTGTCGTTCGCGACCGCGAGCGTGCTGGTCGTGAAGATCATCGGTATCGGGCTCGCCCTCGCCGTCGTCGTCGACGCCACCATCGTCCGGGCGCTGTTGATGCCGGCCACGATGCGGCTGCTCGGCCGGCTCAACTGGTGGGTGCCCGGGCCACTGCGACCGCTCTACAGCCGGTGGGGGATCCGCGGGGAGAGCAGCCACCTGGACGCGGAGCGTACGGCCGTGTAGAGGCGGGTTCAGCGGTGCCCGCGCCCGGGGAAGCCCCCGCCGTGCCAGCCCGTCGTGAGGCGCGCCCGTGGCCTGGGGGCCCCTCCCAGGCCACGGGACGGAGGATCAGTAGATCAAGGCTCGGCCGAGGCCCATGTCGGTGAGGCGGGTGGAGTGCACGATGCTCGTGACCTCGACAGCCTTCTGGATGCGTTCCTCCGGCGTGGTGTCGACCAGCCGCCGCCCGTCCCACACCTCGTAGTCACCGATGGCGGCCAGGTGCGGGGTGATGCCCTCCTGGAACCAGTTCTCCCAGCGCGTGAGCTGGTCGGACACCGGCAACTGCTCCCACAGCCGCATGCCGTCGCGGATGAGCTCGACGAGGCGTTCCTTCTCGTCGGGGTGCCGCTGCACGTGCTCGCGGATGATCGACGTGCCGACGGCCAGGTGGCGCACCTCGTCGATGGCGGCGCCCTTCTCCATGTCCGCCATCCGCGGGTCGATCGGTCGCCACTTGCGCTCGCTGAGTTCGAACGACGGGGCGAGGAAGCCTTCGACCAGGATCGTCAGCAGCACCACGCCGCCGACGAAGTCCTGCTGCTCGCGCACGATCGGCATGCCGTACTCCTCCAACGGATCGAGGATGGTCGCCTTGTCGTGCGCGGTCTGTCGGGCGATGACGGCGGCGACGTCGTGCTCGTCGATGCCGAGGTTCCGCAGGTGGTTCCGGAAGATCATCGCGTGCCGGGTCTCGTCCATCAGCTGGGTGGCGTAGAACTCGGCGGTCGTGGAGTCCGGCGCGCACGCCACGATGTGACCGATCGCGCGGGCCGCCCGCTCCTCGGCCAGCGCGCGGAACGCGACCTCCTGGATCAGTGCGTCCCGCAGCGGGCCCGGCTCGTGCAGGAAGGCCGGGGTCACCAGCTCCGGCGAGTAGCCGACGATGTTTCCGCGCAGCGTGCGCTGCGGGACGTTGGCGAACCAGTACCGCAGGTCGCAGTCGCGTGCGGTCAGCCGGATGCCCTCCGCGCCGTCGAACAGGGAGGACGCCTGGTCCCAGTCGGCGGCGTCGGCCGCCGTCATCCCCGACCGCTCGTCGGTGCGGGGGGCCGCGGGCTGGGGACTGTAGGTGACCACCGGCTGTGGGCGCGGGCCGGGCACGGTGACCGGTGCCGCGTCGGCGGATCGGACAGGGGCCGGGGCCGGCTCGATCGTGGGGCCGGGCGCGGGTGCGGCGGCCGGCGGGACCACGGACGGCTGTACCGGCGCCGGTGCCCGCACCGCCTGCGGGCCCGGTGGCTGCGCGGGCGGCACCGCCGGTGCCTGCACGGACGGCTGCGCCGCTGGTGGCTGCGCGGCGGTTGCCGGGGCGCTGTCGTTCATGACGAACGGGCGGGTGCCGTCGAGGTAGTCGACCAGCGGCGCCGCGACGCTGGCCCGCGACGGCGGGTGGAACGCGACGCACTGGCAGGCCGCGACCAGGTAGGCCACCTCGGGGGAGCGGATGAACGACATGCCCCCGAGCATCTCGACCGCCTGGCGGGCGGCGTCGGTGATGGCGTCCTGCGTGCCGTAGCGGGCCATCAGGACACGGGCCAGCGCGTCGTTGTCCGTCTCGCCGTCCTGCATGGCGCGGGCCGCGCCCTCCAGCAGCTGCGTCGCCGTCTCCAGCCGGGTGCCCAACGCGGCGCGGTCGGTGACCGCGCCGCGCCCGGCGGCCAACGCGCGTTCGACGAGCGTGCTGGCCATGCCCAGGTACGACGCGGTGATGAGCAGCTCGAACCAGATGAACCCGACGGTCTGCAGGTCGTCGAGCATCCCGTCCGGGCCGCTCTCGGTCGGGATGACCAGTTCCTCCTCGATGAACACGTCGGTCAGCCGGACCTCGTCGCTCTCCGCGCCGGCGAGCACGGTGCTGCCCCAGAACGGGTGCCGGGTGATGCCGCGCAGCGTGGCCGGCATGAGCAGGAAGGCCGTCTGCTGGCCGCCGCCCGGTGCGGGCACCGCCACGCTGGCCGTCAGCAGGTCCATCGAGTGGCTCAGGCTGCACGGTTTCTTCGACCCGTTGATCCGGTAGCCGCCGTCCACCGGCGTCGCCGTCATCGTGGGGGAGAGGATGCCCTGGGCCGGGCGGCCCTCGGCGAAGCCCGAGGAGACCAGCAGGTTGCGGCTGGTGATCGCCTCCAGCAGGGCCCACTCCATGCCCGAGTTCTTGATGCTCTCGGCGAAGGTGAACAGCGTCGCCACGGAGAAGTGGTGCATCGTGGTCGCGACCGCCAGCGACGGCGCGTGGGCGCCGATCGCGCGGGTGACCCGTACCGCGTCCAACGGGGACGCGCCGAGCCCGCCGTAGTCCTTCGGGATCACCAGGCTCGGGCCGCCGCTGGCCCGGAACACCGGCAGCGTGCCGCCGCCGGAGGCTTCCCGTTGCTCGAACGGGACCTTCGACAACCCGTCGAGCAGCCCCGGCAGGTACGACTCGCAGAGGGCACGGGCCTGATCAAGGGATCGCACGGATTTCCTCCCGGGGGCGGACGGTCAGCGGGGGATGAGCGAGCGGGCCGCCGCGCGGCGCAGCTTGCCCGACGGGGTCTTCGGGAGGCTGCCCGGCGGCAGCACCACGACCTCCGCGGGACGGGCGTCGACGTCGGCGAGGACCCGGTTGGCGATCGCGTCGGACAGCGCCTTCTCGGCGGCCGGGTCACCGACCAGGCGGGACTCGACCAGCACCGCGAACGACTCCCGCGCCACCCCGTCGCCGGCCATCAGTCGTACCGCCGCGACGTTGCCGTCCCGGACGCCGTCGACGCCGGCGGCCGCGCGCTCGATGTCGGTGGGATAGATGTTGCGGCCGCCCATGATGACGACGTCCTTGCGGCGGCCGCAGACCACGATCTGACCGTCGACCAGGTAGCCCTCGTCGCCGATGTCCAACCAGCCGTCGTCGTCCAGGGCCGGGGCCGGACCGTCCTCGGTGAGGTAGCTCCGGGTCACCGAGTCACCGCGCAGCTGCAACCGGCCGATCTCACGGTCGCCCAGCTCGGCGCCGGAGTCGTCGACGACCCGCACGGTCACGCTCGGGTGGGCGGTGCCGAGCATGGGCAGCCGGCGCACGGCGGTCGGGTGGTCGTCGCCCGCCGGTACCGCCCGCCGGTTCTTCTCCAGCTCCAAGGCGTCGACGGTGTCGAGGAGCATCGGATCCGACAGCGCCGACAGCGAGATGACCAGGGCGCTCTCCGCCGCGCCGTAGCAGCAGTTCACCGCCTCCGGTCGCAGGCCGAACCGGGCGCCGGCCGCGACGAACGCCTCCACCGTCGACGGGTCGATCGGCTCCGCGCCGTTGCACAGGGCCTTCAACCGGGACAGGTCGAGCGAACCGGCATCGGCGCGGCCGAGCTGCCGGGTCAGGATCGCGTACGCGAAGTTCGGCGCGGCGGTGATCGTGCCGCCGTACCGGCTCATCAGCTCCGCCCACACCATCGGACGGCCGAGGAACTCCGCGGGCGTGACCATGACCAGGTCGATGCCGGTGAACATGGGCAGCAGCAGGCAGCCGACCATGCCCATGTCGTGGAAGAGCGGCAGCCAGCTCACCAGCACGTCGTCGTCGCCGCACTCGAGGTGGGCCGCGGTGTCGACGAGGTTGGCGTGGATGTTGCGGTGGGTGATCCGCACCGCCTTCGGCTCGGCGGTCGAGCCGCTGGTCAACTGGAGCAGCGCGGTGTCGTCCTCGGCGGCGGGCACGACGGTGAACTCCCGGTCGCTGTCCAGGTCGCCGATCATCCGGTGGGGGACGCCCTGCTCGCGCAGCACGTCGGCCATCGCCTCGAACGGGGCGCCCACCAGCACCAGACGCGCGTCGATCATGCGCAGGACACGCAGCGTGTCGTCGCGCCAGACGGACAGGTCGGTCCGCGGGGTCGGCTGGTGCAGCATGGTCACGCTGCCGCCGGCCAGCCACGTCCCCTGGGCGACCCGCGCGACCTCCCCCGGGTCACCGGCCAGGACCGCGACGGCCTGGCGGGGGGCCAACCCGCCCGCGACCAGTGCCGCCGCCGTACGCCGGGCCGCCTCGTGCAACTGCCCCCAGCTGCGCCGCACCGGGTTCGCGGGGGCGCCGGTGACCATGCCGCCCGACGACCGCCCGGCGGTGCCGACGACGGCATCGACGAAACGGCTCACCTCGATCTCGCCTGATTCATGCGGGACAGCGTAGACAGGGCGATCGACAAAGACCATAGATCCTTTGTGGAGTCCGTACGGGCGATTGTGTTGGCCGCCGTGACCGATAGAGGATGACCGCTGCCCGGTGGGTGACCGCGGCACCGACGTTGATGATCGCGGAAGGCGGCCGCCTGAATGGGTGACTCCAGGACGCAGTGGTGGTTGGATGTCGTACGTACCGAGGCGGCCGAGGTGCTCGGTCGGCCGCGTGGTGACGTCACTGCAGACGGCGCCTTCGCCGACCTTGGCTTCGACTCACTGACCGCGCTCGAACTGGCCGACCGGCTGTCCGAGGCGAGTGGGCTCCAACTGTCCGGCACCCTCGCCTTCGACTACCCCAACCCGTCGGCCCTGGCCGGGTACCTGGCCGAACAGGTCGGCGGCCCGGACGCGGACCCGGGAGCGGGGCACCCCGTCGCCACGCCGACGGCCGGCGAGCCGGACGGCACGCCGTCGGGTGGGCCCGAGCCGATCGCCATCGTGGCGATGGCCTGCCGTTTCCCCGGCGGAACGACCACCCCCGAGGACTTCTGGACCTTCCTGGCCGACGGCCGCGACGGCGTGGGGCCGTTCCCGACCGACCGGGGCTGGGACCCGCAGGTGTTCCACCCCGACCCCGACCGTCCCGGCTCCACCTACGCCCGCCACGGGGGATTCCTCTACGACGCCGGCGACTTCGACGCCGGATTCTTCGGCCTGTCGCCCCGCGAGGCGTTGGCCACCGATCCGCAGCAGCGGCTGATGCTGGAGATCTCCTGGGAGGCGCTGGAACGCGCGGGCATCGACCCACGCACGCTGCGCGGAAGCCGCACCGGCGTGTACACCGGCGTCATCGCCGGCGACTACGCCCCACGCCTCGGCGCCATCCCGCCGGAGGTCGCCGGCTTCCTGATGGCCGGCAACGCGTCCAGCATCGTCTCCGGCCGCGTGTCGTACACGTTGGGCCTGGAAGGACCCTCGCTGTCGGTCGACACCGCCTGCTCGTCGTCGCTGGTCGCGCTGCACCTGGCGGCCCGCTCGCTGCGTACCGGCGAGTGCGACCTCGCACTGGCCGGCGGGGTCACCGTGATCGGGACGCCGTTGGTGTTCACCGAGTTCAGCCGCCAGGGCGGGCTCTCCCCGGACGGGCGGTGCCGGTCGTTCGCCGCGTCCGCCGACGGCACCGGCTGGGCCGAGGGCGCCGGTGTGCTGGTCCTCGAACGGCTCGCCGACGCACGCCGGCACGGCCGGCGCGTCCTGGCGGTCCTGCGGGGCAGCGCGGTCAACTCCGACGGGGCGTCCAACGGCCTCACCGCGCCCAACGGTCCGTCCCAGCAACGCCTGATCGCCGACGCGCTCGCCGACGCGGGACTCGACGCACCCGACGTGGACGTGGTGGAGGCACACGGCACCGGCACCCGGCTGGGCGACCCGATCGAGGCTCAGGCGCTGACCGCCGCGTACGGCTCCGGCCGGCAGCGTCCGCTGTGGCTCGGGTCGGTCAAGTCGAACATCGGACACACCCAGGCGGCGGCCGGCGTCGCCGGGGTCATCAAGATGGTGCTGGCGCTGCGGCACGGCCGGCTGCCCCGCACGCTGCACGTCGACGAACCCACCCCGTACGTGGACTGGTCCGCCGGCCCGCTGCGGCTGCTCACCGACGAGCAGCCCTGGCCGGCCGGCACCCGGCCGCGCCGCGCGGCGGTGTCGTCGTTCGGGATCAGCGGCACCAACGCGCACGTCATCGTCGAGGAGGCGCCGCAGGACGAGCCCGCCGCCCCGGCCGACAGGGCGGCCGTGCCGGCGCCGCTGGTGCTCTCCGCGCGGACCGTCCCCGCGCTGCGCGAACATGCCCGCCGCCTCGACGCCTTCCTCGACGCCCACCCCGACCTGCCGGCCCGCGCGGCGGCGGTCGCGGCAGCCCGGCGTACGGCGTTCGAGCAGCGCGCCGTCGTCCTCGACCGCGACGCCCTCGCGGCGCTCGCCGCCGGGCAGGACGCCCCGGCCGTGGTCACCGGCACGGCGAGCGAGGGCAGGCTCGCCCTGGTCTTCCCCGGACAGGGATCGCAGCGACCCGGGATGGGGCGGGAACTCGCCGCGGCCGAACCGCGGTTCGCCGCCGCCCTGGACGAGGTCTGCGTCGCACTGGACCGGCACCTGGACCGCCCCATCCGCGCGGTCATCGACGGCGACCCGGACCTGCTGGACCAGACCGCGTACACCCAGCCGGCGCTGTTCGCCGTGGAGGTGGCGCTGTACCGGCTGCTGCGACACTGGGGCCTCCGGCCGGACTACGTCCTCGGCCACTCGATCGGGGAGATCACCGCCGCACACGTGGCCGGCGCGCTGTCGCTGGACGACGCCGCCCGCCTCGTCGTCGCCCGCGGACGGCTGATGCAGGCGCTGCCCGCCGGCGGCGCGATGGCCGCGATCCAGGCCACCCCGCAGGAGGTCGAGCCGCTGATCGCCGACCCCGCGGCGCAGGTCGGGCTCGCCGCCGTCAACGGCCCGACGTCGGTCGTCGTCGCCGGTCCGCAGGACGCGGTGCAGACCGTCGCCGACGCGTTCGCCGCACGTGGCCGCAGGACCACCCGGCTACGCGTCAGCCACGCGTTCCACTCCCCGTTGATGGAGCCGATGCTCGCGGACCTCGCCAAGCTGGAGGCGGACCTCACCCACCGGGCGCCGGAGATCCCGCTGGTCTCCAACGAGACGGGCCTGCCGGTGGACATGATCACACCGGGGCACTGGAGCCGGCACGCGCGGCAACCGGTGCGGTTCGCGCAGGGCGTACGCCGGCTACGCGAGCAGGGGGTGAGCCGGTTCCTGGAGGTCGGGCCCGGCGGCGTGCTGTCGGCCATGGTCCTCGACTCCGTCGGCGACCTGGACGCCGACACGGGTGACCCGACGATCGCCGTGCCGCTGCTGCGCGGCGGGCGCGACGAACGGGACTCCGCCTGGGACGCGGTGGCCCGCCTGTTCGCCCACGGCGTGGACGTCGACTGGCCCGCGCTGGTCGGCGGGGACGTCCCGCCCGCGGAGCTGCCCACCTATCCGTTCCAGCACCGGCGGTACTGGTTGACCCCACCGGCCCGGCCGCTGCTCGGGGAGCCGGTCGAGACGCTGGACGCCGGAGTGCTGCTGACCGGCGAACTGTCGATCGCGGCCCAGCCGTGGCTCGCCCAGCACCGCGTGGGCGGGGCGGTCGTCGTACCGGGCGCGCTGCTGGCGGAGCTGGCGGCGCGCGCGGGCGCGCACGTCGGCTGCCCCGAGGTGGTGGAGCTCCTCCTGCAGGCGCCGCTGGTGCTCCCCGAGGCCGGCGCCGTCCAGACCCGGGTGGTCGTCGCCGGGACGGACGGCGACCCGACCCGTCCGCTGACCATCCACGCGCGCCCACCCGGCGGAACGTGGACGCCGCACGCGACGGGAACCGTCGCCCCGGTGCGGACCAGCGACGCCACCCGGTTGAGGCTGTGGCCGCCGCCGGGCGCGGCGCCGTTGGACATGGACGGCTTCTACGACCGTCTGCGCGCCGGTGGCTACGACTACGGCCCGGTGTTCCAGGGCGTCGGCCGGGCGTGGAAGCGGGGCGACGAGATCTTCGCCGACGTGACGCTGCCCGCCGACGCCGCCGGCGCGACCGAGGGTTTCCTGCTGCACCCGGCGCTGCTCGACGCATCGCTGCACGCCCTCGGCCTGCTCGGCGACGCCGGCGCGGACGACGGGATCGCGCTGCCGTTCTCCTGGACGGGCCTACAGGTGCACGCCCGAGGCGCCACGGCGCTGCGGGTCCGGCTGACCCGCGACGGCGACGGCGTCGACGTCGTCCTCGCCGACCCGTCCGGTGCGCCGGTCGCCTCGGTCCGGCACGTGGCGCTGCGGCCGATCACCCCCGACCGGCTCGCCCTCGGGCCGTCCGGGGCGGGCGGCGGGTACGAGCTGCGCTGGGTGCCGGCCGCGTCGGTCCGGTCCGACCAGCCGGTGGTCTGGCTCGACGAGTTGACGGCCAGCGACCAGGTTCCCGACCTCGTCTTCACCGAGCTGCCGCCAGGCGGTGACGACCCGCACCCCACCGTCGCCGCCGCGCTCGACCTGGCACACCGCTGGCTGGCCGAACCGCGGTACGGCGCCGCCCGGTTGGCCGTGGTGACCCGGGGGGCCGTCGGCGACCAGTCCCGGGACCTCGCGCAGGCGGCGGCGTGGGGGCTGCTGCGGTCGGCGCAGTCCGAGCACCCCGGCCGGTTCGCGCTGATCGATCTGGACGACGACCCGGCGTCGCGGCGGGCGCTCGCCGCGGCCGGCGCCGCCGGAGAACCGCAGGTCGCCGTCCGCGCCGGTGGACTGCTGGTGCCTCGGCTGCACCCGTCGGCCGCCGACAGCCTCGTCCCGGAGACCGGGGCCGCCACTGATCCCGGGGCCGTCACCCGCGTCGGACCACGGCCGTGGGCCCCGCAGGGCACCGTCCTCGTCACGGGCGCGACCGGCGCCATCGGCCGTCTCGTGGCACGGCACCTGGTGGAGCGGCGCAGGGTGCGGCACCTGGTGCTCACGTCCCGGCGTGGATCCGACGCCCCCGGCGCCGCCGACCTGGTCGGCGAGCTGTCCGCGCTCGGCGCGGAGTCGGTGCGCGTCGTCGCCTGCGACGTCGCCGACCCGGCGGCCCTGGCCGACCTGCTGAGGTCCGTCCCCGCCGAGCATCCGCTCACCGCCGTGCTGCACCTGGCCGGTGTGCTCGACGACGGGGTCGTCGAGTCGCAGACCCCGCAGCGGGTGGCCGGAGTGCTGCGGCCGAAGGTGGACGGCGCACGGCAGCTGCACGAGCAGACCCGCGACTGCGACCTGGCCGCGTTCGTGCTCTTCTCCTCCGCGGCCGGCCTGCTCGGCTCACCCGGGCAGTCGGGTTACGCCGCCGCCAACGCCTACCTCGACGCCCTCGTCGCCCAGCGGCGCGCGCAGGGGCTGCCGGGGCAGTCGCTGGCGTGGGGCCTGTGGGAGCTGCCGGACGGGATGGCCGAGCAGGTCAGCGACACCGGCCTGCGTCGCATGCGCGGGATCGGGCTGGCGCCGTTGCCGCCGGGGCGCGGACTGGCCCTGCTGGAACGGGCGCTCGACTCGGACGCGGCGACGCCGGTCCTCGTCGACGTGGACAGCGCCCTGCTCGACGGGCACGACCGGCGGTCGGTGCCGCCGGTGCTGCACGACCTGATGGCCACGGACCGCCCGGCCGGCGCGGACGTCGCCGGCCTGGGGGCGCGGGCCACCGCGTCGGTCGACGCGGCAACGGGTGGCGTGCCCGGCCCGGCCGGCGGCACCCGGGCGGAAGGCACGGACCTCGCCAGGACCCTGCCCGGGCTCGCTCCCGCCGAACAGGACCGGGTGCTGCGGGAGATGGTGCTCGCCGAGGCCGCCAGGGTGCTCGGCCACGCCTCCGCCGCCGACCTGGACGGCACCCGGAGCCTGCCCGAGCTCGGCTTCGACTCGCTGACGGCGGTCGAGCTGCGCAACCGGCTCGCCACCGCGACCGGGCTGACCCTGCCGGCGACCCTGGTGTTGGACTACCCGAACGTGCGGGAACTGGTCGGCTACCTACGCGGTGAGCTGCTACCCGAGCAGGCGTCCACCGCGCTCGGGGTGCTGGAGGAGTTGACCCGGCTGGAGTCCAGCCTGGCCAACCTGACGATGGACGGTGTGGCGCGCAAGCGGCTCGCCGACGCCCTGCACCAGCTGCTGTCGCTGGTCGACACCGAGTCGGACAAGGTCGACGCGGCGAAGGACGACTTCTTCGACCTGCTCGACTAGGAGCCCGCCTCGGCCCGTAGGGAAAAGCGGGGCCGTGGGGCGCCGCCCGCGCGGGCGGGGGGGGGGCCGCGCCGCCCCCGCCGCCGCCCGGCGGGCGCCCCCCCCCCCCCCCAAACCGGCGGCGTGGTGGGCGTCGCCACCCCGGGCGCGCCGGCCGGGACGGTCTCT